>JBHELW010000132.1:0-9674 GCA_046262915.1 Mycobacteriales bacterium
CTGGCGGACGCGGCCGGGGTCAACTCGGCAAAGGTGCGCAAAGACCTGTCGCACCTCGGGTCCTACGGCACCCGCGGCGTCGGCTATGACGTCGAGTTCCTCGTCTACCAGATCTCCCGCGAGCTGGGACTCACGCAGGACTGGGCCGTCGTGATCATCGGCGTCGGCAACCTCGGTCATGCACTCGCCAACTACGGCGGGTTCGCGCAGCGCGGCTTCCGGATCGCCGCGCTGTTCGACGTCGACAGCCGGCGGATCGGCGAGTCGCTCGTCGGGCTGTCAGTGCGTCATCTCGACGACCTTGACGAGGTCGTCGCCGAGACGCAGGCATCGATCGCGGTCATCGCGACGCCAGCACACGCGGCGCAGGAGGTGTGCGACCGGCTCGTCGCGGCCGGCATCACCAGCATCCTCAACTTCGCGCCGGTCGTGCTGACGGTGCCCAGTGGTGTCGACGTACGCAAGGTCGACCTGTCCATCGAGCTTCAGATCCTGTCGTTCCATGAGCAGCGCAAGGCAGCGCTCTCGCGCTTCGCGGGTGTCGCGGACGCCGCTGACGGCCGTGACGAGTCCGTCTTCACGCCTGCCATCGAGGCGGTGGCGCCATGAGCGTCCTCGTCGTCGGCGTATCGCACCGCACTGCGCCGGTCGACCTGCTCGAGCGGCTCAGCCTGGGCGTCGGCGACATCGCAAAGACTCTGTACGAGGCGCGGGCGGGCGAGCATGTCGCCGAGGCGGTCGTGCTGTCGACCTGCAATCGCGTGGAGATCTACGCGCATGTCGCGAGGTTCCACGGCGGGGTGCAGGAGCTCACAGAGGTGCTGTCTCGGCGGTCGGGTGTCTCCCTCGACGAGCTCGCGGCCCACCTCTACGTGCACTACGAGGACCGCGCGGTACACCACCTGTTCTCCGTCGCGAGCGGTCTCGAGTCGATGGTCGTCGGTGAAAGCGAGATCCTCGGACAGCTGCGCAGCGCGTTTGCGGCCGCGCAGGCCGAGGGCGCCGTCGGCCGCGTGCTTGGAGAGCTCTGCCGCCATGCGCTGCGCGTCGGCAAGCGCGCGCGTTCTGACACGGGCATCGGGCGTGCGAGCGCGAGCTTCGTCGCCTCCGCGGTGGGCTACGCGACGGACGCGCTCGGCTCGCTGGTCGGGCGGTCGGCGCTCGTCATCGGCGCCGGCACGATGGCCCGGCTTGCCGCCACGACACTGCACGATGCGGGGGTCGGCGAGCTGGTCGTCGCTAACCGAAGCCCTGACCACGGCGCCGAGCTGGCGCAGCGGGTGGCGGCGACGGTCGTCCCCCTCGCCGGTATTGCTACGGCGCTCGAGCGTGTCGACGTTGTCGTGTCGTGCACCGGCGCCGCCGAGGTCGTCGTGCCGCGCGACGTCATCGAGCCCGCGGTCGAGCGACGTGCGGGACGCCCACTGCTCGTCGTAGACCTGGCCGTGCCGCGCGACGTCGACGCTGGGGCGGCCGAGCTGCCCGGCGTGACGCTCGCCGACCTCGACACGCTGCGGCCGGCTCTCGAGGCCGACAGCGACTCCGCCGCGGATCTGGAGGCGGTCCGGCGGATCGTTGCCGAAGAGGTCGCGGTGTTCCTGGGCTGGCAGCGGGCGATGCGCGTCGCGCCGACGGTCGTCGCGCTCCGCGCGAAGGCCGACGAGCTCATCGCGGACGAGCTGGCCCGGCTGCGGGCGCGGGTTCCGCAGCTTGACGGTCGCGATGCGGTCGAGGTCGAGTCGACGGTCCGCCGGGTGGTCGACAAGTTCCTGCATGCGCCGACGGTGCGCGTCAAGGAGCTCGCCGCCGCGCCGGATGGCGACCATTACGCCGCCGCGCTGCGCGAGCTCTTCGAGCTCGACCCGCAGGTGCCCGATGCGGTCTCCGCGCTGGAAAGCGCAGACCTCGCGACGAGCGACGAGGCGACGCCGTGAGCGCGCCGAGCGTCGCGCGCGCGACCTTGCGCATCGGCACGCGGCGCTCACCGCTCGCGCGTGCGCAGGCCGCGTGGGTCGGCGCGCAGCTGTCGGCGACCGGTGACTACGCCGTCGAGCTCGTCGACGTGACGACCGCCGGTGACGTGTCCACCTCGGCGGTACCCGACCTCGGCGGCACCGGGGTGTTCGTCTCCGCGCTCCGGGAGGCGCTGTGCGCGGGGTCGGTTGACCTCGCGGTGCACTCGCTCAAAGACCTGCCGACCGAGCCCGCGCCCGGTGTCCTGCTCGCGGCCGTGCCGTTGCGGGAGGACCCGCGCGACGCCCTGTGCTCGTCCGCAGGCTTCACCCTCGCCGAGCTGCCGCGCGGGTCTACCGTCGGCACCGGCTCGCCACGACGTACCGCGCAGCTCCGGGCCCTCGGGCTCGGGCTCGACGTCGTGCCGATCCGCGGCAACGTCGACACCCGGCTCGACAAGACCGCGCGCGGCGACGTCGACGCCGTCGTCGTTGCCCGCGCCGGGCTGGCGCGGCTCGGCCGCCTCGACGCCGTGAGCGAGGTGCTCGACCCGCTGCAGATGCTCCCCGCTCCGGGCCAGGGCGCACTTGCGGTCGAGTGCCGGGCTGAAGATGGCGAGACGCTTCGGCTCGCCGCCGCGTTGGACGATGCCCCGACGCGCGCGTGCGTCACCGCGGAGCGCGCACTGCTGTCCGCGCTTGCCGCCGGGTGCACCGCGCCGGTCGGGGCCCTCGCCGACGTAGCCGATGACGAGATCTACCTGCGCGGCGTCGTCGCGGCAATCGACGGGACCGTCGCGCTTCGCCACAGCGTGACCGGACCGGCGTCCGATCCGCGCGAGCTCGCGCTCCGGCTCGCGCAGCTGATGTACGACGACGGCGCCGCGGTGCTCGTCGGGGCCGACGCATGAGCGCGCGGGTGCCGCGGGGCTCGGTGGCAATCGTCGGCGCCGGGCCTGGCGACGCGGGCCTGCTCACCGTGCGCGGGCGCGAGCTGCTCGCTGCGGCCGATGTCGTCGTCGTCGGTGCCAACGTCAACGCGGACCTGCTTGGTCACTGCCGTGACGACGTCGAGGTGGTCCGCGTCGCGGGTGATGCCGAGTCGGCGCCGCTCACGGCGAGCGCCGTCGACGCGCTCGTCGTCGAACGGGCACGCGACATCAAGACGGTCGTCTACCTCGTCGCGGGTGACCCGTACGTCTTCGGTCCCGGCACGCAGACCGCCGACGCTTGCCGACGTGCCCGCTTGCCGTGGGAGGTCGTGCCGGGCGCGAGCACTGTCGTCGCGGGCCCGGCCTACGCCGGGATCCCGGTCACTCACCCGGCGCTCGCCCGCGGGGTCACGATTGTCGATGCCCGCCGCGAGGGCGACGCCGCGCTGGAGTGGGCGGCGCTCGCCGCTGGCAACGACACATTGGTCTTGGTCGAGGCGGTCGAGGTGCTGGGCAAGGTCGCCGCGGCTCTCGTCGAGCATGGCCGGCGCGGCGACACACCGGTTGCCGTCGTCGAGTCGCCAACCGACCCGACCCAGCGCACGATTGTCAGCACGCTCGACACCGTCGAGCGCGACATCCGCTCCGCGCGACTTGCCCCGTCGTCACTCGTGGTCGTCGGTGACGTGGTCAAGCTGCGCGAGCGACTCAACTGGTGGGAGAACCGTCCGCTGTTCGGCTCGCGCGTGCTCGTGCCGCGCTCGCGAGGGCAGGCCGGAGAGCTGTCCGTGGCGCTGCGCGCGCTCGGCGCGAGTCCCGTCGAGGTGCCGCTGATCGCCATCGAGGGCCCGCGCAACGCGGCCGCGCTCGAGAAGGCGGTTCATGGACTCGTCCAGGGTCGCTACGCGTGGGTTGCGTTCACCTCGGTCAACGCCTTCGAGTCGGTCTGGAACTGCCTGGACGCTGTGGGGCTGGACGCGCGCGTCTTCGCCGGCGTGCGCATCGCTGCTGTCGGGGAGGCGACGTCGGCCGCGCTGCGCCGCCGCGGGCTCCGCGCCGACCTCGTCCCGGAGGACGAGGCGTCGGCCGCCGAGCTGGCGCGGCAGTGGCCGGCGCGTGACGGTGACCTCGACTTTCTCGACCGGGTGCTGTTGCCGCGCGCAGACATCGCGCCGCAGGCACTGGTGGGCGACCTCAAGGCCAAGGGGTGGGTCGTTGACGACGTCACCGCCTACCGCACCGTGCGCGCGCAACCGCCGGGCGCGGACGTTCGCGAGCTGGTGCGGACGGGGCGCATCGACGTGATCTGCCTGACGTCTGCCTCCACGGCACGCAACCTCGTCGCCCTTGCCGGGCGCCCCGCGGAGTCCACGGTGATCGCGACCATCGGACCGCAGACGGCCGAGGCGGCGCGGGAGCTCGGCCTGCGCGTCGACGTACAAGCGCGACACGCGACCAGCGAGGGGCTGGCCGACGCGCTCGCCGTGTTCATGACCCACCGGCGCGCTGAGGGCGCTGTGCCGGTCACCAAGTCGGCAACGAAGTCGTCGGGCGCCGCGAAGACGGCGCCGCCGCGGAAGCGCGCACCAGCCGCGAAGCCCGCGAAGTCTGCCTCGACCGCGAAGCCCGCGAAGTCTGCGCCGACCGCGAAGTCCGCGAAGTCTGCGCCGGCCGCGAAGTCCGCGCCGGCCGCGAAGGCGATGCGATCGGCGACGTCGAGGAAGACGAGCAAGACCACCAAGTCGCCTAAGACCACGGGGTCCGCGCGCGCCGCGCGACCGGCCCGTCAGGCGACGAAACCGGCGGCGTCCGCGCGCGCCGCGCGACCGGTCCGTCCGGCGACGAAACCGGCGAAGTCGGCGGGTGGCGCGCGTCGCGCCGGGGGAGCGAAGCGTTGACCACGTCGTTCCCGGCGACGCGCCCGCGACGGCTGCGGCGCACGCCTGCCTTGCGGCGGCTCGTCGCCGAGACGTCGCTCGCGCCAACCGACCTGGTGCTGCCGCTGTTCGTCAAAGAGGCCATCGACGACCCCCTCGGCGTGGCGAGCATGCCCGGCGTCGTGCAGCACTCACGCGAGTCGGTGCGCAAGGCCGCGGTCGAGGCAGTCGAGGCCGGCGTCGGCGGGCTGATCCTCTTCGGCATCCCCGCCGTGAAGGATGCGCGCGGGTCGGCCGCGGACGCAGCGGACGGCGTCGTGCAGATCGCGCTCCGCGACCTGCGAACTGAGCTCGGTGACACGACGGTGCTCATCGCCGACTGCTGCTTGGACGAGTACACGGCTTCCGGGCACTGTGGCTTGCTGCGCGACGACGGCAGCGTCGACAACGACGCGACGATCGCGCGCTACGCCGAGATCGCCGTCGCGCAGGCCGAGGCGGGCGCCGACGTCATCGCGCCGAGCGGGATGATGGATGGGCAGGTCGGTGCCGTCCGGACCGCGCTGGACGCCGCGGGGCACGCCGATGCGGCCATCCTCGCCTACTCCGCGAAGTACGCCAGCGCGTTCTACGGCCCGTTCCGCGACGCGGCCGAGTGCGCGCCGCAGTTCGGTGACCGTGCGGCCTACCAGCAGGATCCGGCGAACAGCGACGAGGCGCTGCGCGAGGTAGCGCTCGACATCGCCGAGGGTGCCGACGCCGTAATGGTGAAGCCGGCACTCGGCTACCTCGACGTCGTGCGTCGCGTCGCCGACACGGTGAACGTGCCGGTGGCCGCGTACTGCGTCTCGGGCGAGTACGCCATGGTCGAGGCCGCGGCAGCCAACGGCTGGCTCGACCGCGACCGCGCGATCCTCGAGCTGCTCACTTCGATCCGGCGCGCCGGCGCCGACATCGTCCTCACGTACTGGGCCACCGAGGTCGCCCGTCGCCTCTCGTGAGCGGCGCGGACGAGTCAGCGCGACTCTTCGCGCGCGCGCAGCGGGTCATTCCCGGTGGCGTCAACTCGCCGGTACGTGCCTTCGGCGCGGTGGGTGGGACCCCGCGCTTCATGGCTCGCGGCGAGGGGTGCTGGCTCGTCGACGTCGATGGCAAGCGCTACGTCGACCTCGTTTGTTCATGGGGTCCACTGATCCTCGGGCACGCGCACCCCGCTGTCGTTGCCGCCGTAACGACAGCCGCGGCGCGCGGGTCGTCATACGGCGCGCCGACCGCAGGCGAGGTCGAGCTCGCGGAACTCGTCTGCGACCGCCTCGACTACGTCGAGCAGCTCCGGCTCGTCAGCTCCGGCACCGAGGCGACGATGACCGCGTTGCGCCTTGCGCGCGGATTCACGGGGCGAACCAAGGTCGTGAAGTTCGCGGGCTGCTACCACGGTCACAGCGACGGGCTGCTCGCCGCCGCCGGCTCGGGCGTCGCGACCTTCGGCTTGCCCGACTCGCCGGGCGTCCCGCCCGGCACCGCGGCCGACACGATCGTCTTGCCGTACAACGACGTTGCTGCCGTCGAGGCGGCGTTCGCGGAGCACGGCGATGACATCGCCGCGGTCATCACGGAGGCAGCGCCCGCCAACATGGGCGTGGTGCCGCCGCTGCCGGGGTTCAACGCGCGGCTGCGCAGCCTCTGCAGCGAGGCGGGCGTCCTGCTCGTCGTCGACGAGGTGCTCACCGGCTTTCGCGTCACGGACTGCGGCTGGTTCGGGATCGACGCGGTGCGGCCCGACCTCGCGACGTTCGGCAAGGTGCTCGGTGGCGGGTTGCCGCTCGCTGCGCTCGGCGGGCGCGCCGACGTGATGTCGGCACTCGCGCCCGCCGGGCCGGTGTACCAGGCGGGGACGTTGTCCGGCAATCCAGTCGCCGTCGCGGCCGGGATCGCGACACTCGGCCTGTGCACTCCGGACGTGTACGCGCACCTGGACAAGACGGCGCTGGCCGTTGCCGAGATCGTGTCTGCATCGCTGGACGACGCGGGTGTGGCGTACCGGTTGAACACCGCCGGCAACCTGTTCTCGTTCTTCTTCACCGAACGCGCCGTCGTCGACTATGCGACCGCGCGCCGGCAGTCGACTGCGCGCTACGCGGTGTTCTTCCACGCGATGCTCGACGCCGGCGTCTACCTGCCGCCGTCGGCCTTCGAGGCGTGGTTCCTGAGCGCCGCACACGACGACGAGGCGCTGTCGGTCATCACCGCCGCCGCACCGGCCGCCGCGCATGCAGCGGCCGCGGTGGACCCGTGACCGCGCGCCAGCCGCGCACCACTGTGCACTTCGTGCGGCACGGCGAGGTGCACAACCCGACCGACGTGCTCTACGGCCGGCTGCCGGGCTTCCGGCTGTCCGACCTCGGCGTCGAGATGGCGAAGTCGGCCGCCGCGTCGCTCGCCGGCCGCGACGTCGTCGTGTTGCGCTCGTCGCCGCTCGAACGCGCGCAACAGACCGCGGAACCATTCGCCGCCGAGCTCGGACTCCCGGTGGAGACCGACGACCGGCTGATCGAAAGTGCCAACGCCTTCGAGGGTCGCTCGCTGCCGGGCGTCTCCTGGCGCGAGCCACGAACTTGGCGCTACGTCGTCAATCCGTTCCGCCCGTCGTGGGGCGAGCCCTACGCGGAGGTCGCCGCGCGGATGCTCGCGGCTGCCGAGGACGCGCGCGACGCAGCCCGGGGCCATGACGCGGTGTGCATCAGCCACCAGCTGCCGATCTGGGTGCTCCGCCGTTACGTCGAGCGCCGCCGCCTTTGGCATCGTCCCGACCGCCGGCAGTGCGGGTTGGCGAGCGTCACGTCGTTCACGTGGTACGGCGACCGGCTCGCGACCGTCACGTACGAGGAACCCGCTGGTGCCGCTTCCCGCAAGCCGGCGACGCCGGGCGCCTAGACCGAGACCGGTTCCCGCGGTGCCGCGCCGCGCGCGGTCGGCTGCGCCGGGAGTCGCTTCACCTCGTATCGGACCAGCCCGCCGGCGTGCAGCAGGAAGAGCACCGTGAACAGGCCGAGCGCGTAGGTCGTCGGCTTGCCCAGCGTGCCCGGGTCGAAGTGCAGGTCGAAGAACGCCGGCTGGATCTTCGCGATGACCTTGCGGTCGCCCTCATCTGTTGCCGTCGTGACGTTGGCGGCCGCGACGTAGATGCGCGCGTACTCGACCCGCGCGTTCTCGCGGACGACCGCACGGCGCACAATGCGGACCGTCTTGCCGACGGCGATGGCGTCCTTCGAGACACCGAGCTGCTTGGCGTAGTAGTCGGCGATCTCATCGGCGGCGGTCGTCTCGGCTGCGGTCAGCTCGGACAGCAGGTTCTGGTCGGTGAGGTTGGCTGGGTCGATCTCGATGAGCTTGCCCTCGGGCAGCGGGAACTTCGCCTTCAAACCCGGGGAGTCGAGCGCGGTCCAGCTCGCCTCACTGCCTTGCGGTCCGTTGAACCGCGGCGTCGACACCGTGCCACCCGGCCATAGCTTCGGCACGCCGGTGAACCACAGGATCGACAGCAGCAGCCAGCATCCCCAGAACGCCGTCGCGGTCACGAAGTAGGCCTGCTTCGGCCCGAAGCTCGACTGCAGCAGCAGCCACACGCCGCCGGCCAGCGCGCCGAACATCAGGATGACGCCGATGACCGCACGCACGCCCTTGGTGTGCTCTTCGACCTTTGCGGCGAGCAGCACCGCGTGCGCCACCGCCGGGCTGGCGACGAGTGCTGTCACGTGCGTCCTTCCTGCAGGTCGTGGGTCAGCGGACTTCGGCGCCGAACGCGATGAGCCGGGAGAACCCGCCGCGCGATGCGCCCATCGCGAGCTTGGTGCCGGCGGGCAGGTTCTCCTGGATAGAGATCAGGTAGTTGATGACGTCCTCGATCTGCTGGTCGTTCATCGGGCCGCCGTAGCCGACTCCCCAGGTGGGCATCGGCGTGCCGGGTCGGCCCTGCGCGATCGTCTCGTAGACAAAGCGGTACGCCTCACGCGGCGTCTTCTTCTGGTCGCCCATCTGCCGCTTGAAGACCTCGCGCAGGTTGGGGCACGGGTACTGCGTGCCTTTCGTGCCCTTCGGGCTGCCCGGCGGGATCCAGTTGGCCTTGAAGCCACCACGCGCGTCCGTGCCGTGGCACTGCGCGCAGCCGGCCTGGAACGCGTGTCCGCCGGGCTCGGGGATCTCGAAGATGGTCTCGCCGCGCTCGATCGACTGCGCGCGGAACTTCAGCCCGGCGTTGGTCGCGCGCGGGTTTTCGAAGAACAACCAGTACGCCGGGAGGAACAGCGCGAGAAACAGCGTGAGGATGAGCCCCCAGCCCTGCCACCGTTCGAGCACGTTGGTCTCGAGCTCGTCGTCGGACGGCGCGGGGCGCAGACCGACGGGGATCGCCGGCTTGTTGTGCCGCCGGCGTACGACGCCTCGCCCGCCCTGCGGTGTCTGCTCGCTCATCGCCTCTCCGGCTAGCCGTTGCAGTGCGGGCCGGCGGGTGCCTGATGGATCGTGTCGGTGCCGCGCGTCGGGCCGGGCAGACGGGTCGCGGTGTCGACGACGACCTTGTCGCCTTCGATGGTGACGGGGAAGTGGTCGAGACCGCGGGGCGCCGGGCCGAACTGGTACTCGCCCGCCTTGTTGTAGCGCGAGCCGTGGCACGGGCATTCGAGCCAGTGGCTGGCATCACAGCGCGGCACCGTGCAGCCGAGGTGGGCGCACTTCCAGTACGACGCCAGCAGCCCGCCCGCGACGGCCCCCTTGTAGACGCTGTCCGCGCCGTTGCCGTCGTAGGCGATCAGCCAGGTGCGCGCCTCCGCGAGCTTGAGCAGCCCACCCGGTTCCGCGGCGATGGCGGCCTTCACGTCGTCGAGGGTGCCGAGCGAGATACGCGAGCCGAAGCC
>JBHELW010000133.1:0-4525 GCA_046262915.1 Mycobacteriales bacterium
CGGTCACGACATCCGCGTCGGCGCGTGTGACCGGGCGGGTGGGGCTCGTCACCGCGGAGATGCGCTCCCCGTCGACCCCGCTACGACGACGCTCTCCCACAGCCGTGAGTACCACGGTGCGTTGCCAGTGGCGGCGGCCAACCCGTGCCGCGTCCGCGCGGGATCGGCCGCCGGGGTGGGCGCGATGACGATGTAGCCGGTCTCACCCGGTCGCACGAAGTGCAGCCGGCGGCGGGCCTCAGCCGCCACGACAGCCGGGTCAGTGACCTGCCGCTTGCGCGCCTGCAACTCGGCGATCCGGTGCTCCTGTGCTTGGGTCGAGCGCTCCAGCGCGTGGATCTCGGCGCGCTGCGCGAGGTACTGCCGCGTCGGGTACGCCAGCGCGAGCACCAGCGCGCACACCAGCCCGGCCAGCACTGCCGCACGCATCGTGAACTTGCCCAGCGGCCGGGCCGGCGCGCCGGCCACGGATTGAGCACTCGGCGACGCCGGCCGCCGTGCCCGCGCAGTGGGCGAGCTGCGCGGTGACGCGGCGCGGCGCGGGCGTGGCCGCGACGCGGGACGCGAGCGCCGGGGGCGCGGACGCGACGTCATGTCGCGTCCACGGTGGCAAAGCGCGGGAAGGCAGCACGGCCGGCGTAGCGCGCCGCGTCGTCGAGCTCTTCTTCGATGCGTAGCAGCTGGTTGTACTTCGCAACACGCTCGCTACGCGCGGGCGCACCGGTCTTGATCTGTCCGGCATCGGTCGCAACCACGATGTCGGCGATCGTCGTGTCCTCCGTCTCGCCAGACCGATGGCTGATCACCACGCCGTATCGGGCGCGCTGCGCCATCGCGACGGCGTCGAGCGTCTCGGTCAGGGTGCCGATCTGGTTGACCTTGACGAGGATCGCGTTTGCCACATGCTCGGCAATCCCGCGGCCGAGGCGGGTCGGGTTGGTCACGAAGATGTCGTCGCCGACGATCTGGACGCGCTCGCCGAGGGTGCTCGTCAGCGCGGCCCAGCCGGCCCAGTCGTCCTCGGCGAGCGGGTCCTCGAGCGACACGATCGGGTAGCTGTCGACGAGGTCGGCGTAGTACGACGCAAGTTCCTCGCTCGACCGCGACGCGCCTTCGAAGAGGTATGTCCCGTCGCGGAAAAACTCCGTTGCCGCCGCGTCCAGCGCGAGCGCGATGTCACGACCGGGAGTCAGGCCGGCCTGCTCGATGGCCGCGACGATCAGGTCGAGCGCGTCGCGGTTTGCCGGCAGATCGGGGGCAAACCCGCCTTCGTCGCCGACGCCCGTCGACAATCCGCGCGCCTTGAGCACAGCCTTGAGCGAGTGGTAGGTCTCCGCCCCCCAGCGCAGCGCCTCGCTGAACGTCGCGGCTCCGATCGGGGCGATCATGAACTCCTGGACGTCAACATTCGTGTCCGCGTGCGCGCCGCCGTTGACGATGTTCATCAGCGGCACGGGCAGCAGGTGGGCGACCGGCCCGCCGAGGTAGCGGAAGAGCGGCAGCGCGACGGAGTCAGCCGCGGCCCGCGCCACGGCGAGCGATACGCCGAGAACGGCGTTGGCACCAAGCTTGCTCTTGTCGGGCGTCCCGTCCAGGTCGATCAGCGCCTGGTCGATGAGCCGCTGCTCGGCCGCGTCGAAGCCGATGAGCTCGGGTCCAATGGTCTCGATCACGCTGTCGACGGCCTTGCTCACACCCTTGCCACCGAAAGCGTCGCCACCGTCGCGCAGCTCGACGGCCTCGAACGCGCCCGTCGAGGCGCCGCTCGGCACGGCCGCGCGACCGACGGTGCCGTCGTCGACCAGCACCTCGACCTCGACCGTCGGATTGCCGCGGGAGTCAAGGATCTGCCGCGCGCTGACGGCTTCTATGGCGGGCACGTCCGGAGCGTACCGACGCCACACCGCGTCTCAACGCACGTCAAGCGTCACGACGGCACGGGCAAGGCGAGCCCTCGCCTGGTTCACGGCGCGTGGTGGCGTCGCTCCAGTTGCTCGTCGGACAGGGCGTCGGACGGCTCGCCGTCGGGTTCGCTCGCGGCCACGTCGTCACGGTCTTCACCGGCAAACGGGTTCGTCGCCGCCTGCGCCCAGAGATCCGCCCACTCAGCCGCGTCTCGGGGTACGTCGCCTTGCGCGACCAGCCGGTCCAACGTCGCGAGCCGGTCACGGAACGCCCGCGCGACGCCGCGCAGCGCCGACTCCGCGTCGACGTTGTGCGACCGGGCGAACGCGACGGCCGCGAACAGCAGCTCGCCCAACGCCGTTACGCGGTCGGCCGGATCGCCGCCGTCGGCAACAGCCGCGAGCGTTGCCACAGCCTGGGCCAACGTCTCGGCACCGGCGAGCGGCGTGACGACGAGGTCCGACGGCAGTCCGAACTCGGTGGCGCGCTGTTGCAGCTTCGCCGACAAGGCGAGCGCGGGTGCTCCGCTCGCCACACCACTGGTCGCCGGACGGCGGCCGCCGTGCTCCGCGTCCTTCAGCCGCCGCCAGTTCGTCACGACCTCGTCGGCGCCACTGACGACGACGTCGCCGAAGACGTGCGGGTGGCGTCGAACGAGCTTGTCGACGATGCCGCGCGCGACGTCGTCGATGGTCCACGCGGTTGCGTCGCCGCGCTCCTGCGCGATGCGCGCATGGAACACGACCTGGAGCAAGACGTCGCCCAGTTCGTCGCGGAGATGTCGGTAGTCGCCCGCATCGATCGCGTCGAGCGCCTCGTAGGTCTCCTCGACGAGGTAGTGCGCGAGCGACTCGTGCGTCTGCTCGGCGTCCCACGGACATCCGCCCGGCGACCGCAGCCGATCCATCGTGGACACCAGGTCGAGCAACCGCGCGCCGGGCACGTCGTAGGACGCGTAGACGATCTCCATCTCGACCCCCCCCTCGCGCGCGACGAGGTCGCCCAGCGCGCGGACGAAATCGCCGTCGCCCTCCGGGCCCGTGAGCCACACGGCGGTCTCGCCGGCGCGCGCCCGCTCGCGGAACGCGTGCGCGAGCGCCAAGTCGCGCTGATCCGCGCCGTCGCCGGCCAGATAGGAGATACGTCGGTGCTCCCCGTCGTCAGCCGGCGCGAGCACGTCAACGGCGATCCCCGCCGCGGTCAGGAACGGCAGCTGCGGATGCTTGCGGTCCGCCGTATATACGTGGCCCGAGCGCAGCGCCTCCCACGCGGGCCAGGACAGCACGCCGGGTGCGACCCGGGGGCTGGCACTGATGAGGACGAGCCGGCCGGGCGACGCGGACGACGTCACGGGCCGGACGGCGCGACCGCGGGCGGTGCTGTGAGGTCGGCAGCAGGCGACGACGCGGGTGAGGAGAGGTCATCGGGCGGCGGCAGCAGCGTCGCGGACTTTGCGTCCCAGCGACCGAACCGCGGATTGACCCGCACCTTGAGCTCTGCGGTCACGTCGGCGAGGAGCTTGCCGAGCCGTTCGTCACGCACGGTTTGCAGCACCTCGACGCGCAGCTCCGCACGCACCTGCGCCAGGCTGCGCAGGACTCGCTTCCCGATGACTCGCACGACGTGGTAGCCGAACTCGGTTTTCACGGGGCCGACGATGCTTCCCGGCCGCGCGGCGAGCACCGCGTCACGGAATGCCGCCACGAAGCGACCGGCCGGACCAGTGCCCAGGTCGCCGCCCTTTGCCTTGTTGGACGTGTCCGTCGAGTAACGCCGGGCGAGCGCCGCGAACTGCCGCGGGTCGCGTCGCGCGTCGGCGACCAGCCGCGTCGCGAGCGCAGCGTTCGACACCAGGATGTGCGCGACGTGGAACTCCTGGTAGCGGTCGATATTGCGGCGGTAGAGGGCCGTGATCTGCGCCTCTGTCACCCGCTGGTCAGCCGTCAGCTTGTCGCGCAGCTTGTCCCGAACGACCTCGTCGCGGATGAAGTTGCGGATCTCCTCGCGCGGCAAGCCGTTCTGCGCGGCGTCGGTCTCGAGCGCCTGAAGGTTGCCCGCCTGCGCAACGAAAGCCTGCAGCCGCGCGTCCACGTCCCCCTCGGTCACGACGACGCCGGCCCGCGCGGCGGCGCGCTGCAGAACGACCCGGCTGATCAGCCGCGCGAGCACCTGCCGCTGGAACGCCGCGGTCTGCGTCGCGCGCTCCGGCGTCGCGGGATCACCCAGCCGCGCCGCGAACTGCTCGTTGGCCAGAGCGCGCTGCACCAACTTGCCGAGGTCGTCGGTGGTGATCCGGGTCGAGCCCACGCTCGCGGCCAACCCAGCATGGCCGCGACCACAGCCGACGATTGCCGCGCCGGTGAGCAACAGCGACACAAGAGCGGTCGCCCGGCTTCTCCGGCGCACTGCGGTCCTCTCACCCGACGACGGGTTGATCGACGTTCGCCCCCGAGACTAGATGTGTACTCGCCAGGACGGTGGCGACGCTCGCGCGCCTGGTTGATCGACGCTCGGCCGGCCAACCGCGTCGCGCGTGGCGGAGCGCGGCCGCGACGTCGTTGCTCCCAACTCACCAGAGCGCGGTCACCCACGTGCCGGCCGAGGGCACTAAGCCGTTCGC
>JBHELW010000134.1:0-2134 GCA_046262915.1 Mycobacteriales bacterium
CCGCTGTCGGGCACCAGGCCGATCTTCGGGAACGCCATGTGAAATGCGGCGCTGTCGGCGGCCCAACGGAAGTCGCACGCGAACGCCAGCGATGCACCTGCGCCGGCGGCTGTGCCGTTGACGGCGGCGATGACCGGCTTCTCCATGCCGACGAGCCCGAGCACGATCGGGTTGTAGTCGTCGGTCACCGTGTCGCCGAGCTGCGGGTCACCCGCGCCCGAGTAGAGCGGCTCGAGCTCGCGCAGGTCCTGCCCGACGCAGAACGCGCGTCCCGCGCCGGTCACGACGACCGCGCGCACCGCGTCGTCCTCCGTCGCCGCGCTGATCGCCTCCTTCATCCCGGCCTTCATCGCGGCGTTGAACGCGTTGAGCGCGTCGGGCCGGTTCAGCGTGATCGTTGCGACGCCAGCGGTCACGTCGTAGAGCACCGCGTCAGACATTCGCACCCCCGTCGTCGACGACCTGCGCCGTGAACATCGTCACCAGTTCCATGCCGCCCCAGCTCTGCAGGTTGGCGCCCGACTCCTGCCACGGCTCGGTCTTGAAGGCCGCGCGCATCGCGTCGTAGTCAGTGAAGTACAGCTCCGCCATGACGTAGTACGCCGGATCGCCGACGACCGTTCGCACCACGCGCGCGATCTCGCTGCGGACGAGGCCCGGCGTGCGGTTGACGATCGGCACGTGCGTCCCGAAGTAGTTCTCGTCGAAGCCGGTGGTGTCGTCGGGCGTGCGGTAGAGCGCGACGTACTTCACCACGGTTGTTAGGCCTCTGTGCGAGTTGCGAGACACGCGTCGACGAAGCGCGTCGTCGCCGGCAGCAGTCGGGTCGCCTCGGCGTCGAAGTGCTCGGCAGCCTTGCGGCCGGGCCAGTCCACCGGCAGCAGCGCCGCCGGCAACCCTGGGTCGAGGAAGAGGAACTTGCGCCACTCGTGCACGAGGCGCGTCCGCGCGACGAATGCGGACTGCTCACCCCGCGGACCGGCGCTCGCGATGATGACCGCGGCGTCGTCGAGGAAGCGGACGTAGCTGCGCGCGAGGCTCTCCAGATCCCACGCCCGACTCACCAGTGCCGAGGAGTCTCCGTCGTGGCGAGCGGTGAAGCGTTCCGCGCGCGCGCCTTCGTCGGCGAGCAGCGCGTCGACTTCCTCCGCGGCGTGCGGCGAGATCCACGTCGTCTCGTCGAGCGCGCCGTAGCCGAGGAAAGACAGACCCGCGCGCACGCGCTCGCGAGCCGACCGGCTGACCGGCGGCGCCACGACGAGCAGGTGCCAGGTGCCGTCCCACGACTCGCCACGCGTGCGGTAGATGCGCGCCGCGGCGTCGTCGAGTCGCTTGGCCGCCCGCGGCGTCAGTGCGTAGCCCGGTGCGCCGTCGATGCGCACGGGCGTGAGCCAGCCTTGCCGCACCATGCGCGACACCGCGGTCCGTACGGCGGGCGCCGCGATGCCCAGCGGCGCGAGCAGTCGCACCAGCGCCGAAACCGGCGCACGCGCGCCCCGCGACCGCAAGTGGTCGCCGTAGACGTCGAAGAGAGCGGAGCGCGCGTTCATCGTGATCTTGAGCCTAAGCCAGCAGGCAACAGGAGCCTCCGGGTGGAAGGATGCCGGGCGGCCGGCTGGCCGCGACGGGTCGTTCAGGGGGGTGACGAGCGGGTGACTCTTTACTTACCCCTCATCGCCGGACCCCCCGCCGATTTCCGCCCGGACGACCAACCTGGGACGCTTTCGTCCAGGTATTCGGGACTGTCCCGTTCCCGAAGGGCGGCGGCTTGATCCAAGACGGCACCACGCCAGTCGATCCCCTGACGGTCGGGGCGGTCGACGACGCCATCATCGGCAGCGCTGCGGCGATGCCGGGCGTCCAGCCGGATCGCGCGCTGGGCTCGGACCCGCACGACTTCGCCAGCCTCTACATGCGCCACCGGCAGTCCTTCGGCTTCCTCGCCCGCCGCTTCCTCCACGACCCGCGCGACGTCGACGAGGTCGTGCAAGAGACCTTCCTGCGACTCTTCCTCGCGCTGCCCGAGCTCGAGACCGAGCTGCAGGCGCTCGCCTGGTGCCGCCGCACCGTGACAAACCTCTGCATCGACCGCTACCGCGCCGACCAGCGCCGGCCCCGGCTGATCGACCTAGAC
>JBHELW010000135.1:0-8204 GCA_046262915.1 Mycobacteriales bacterium
CGGTACGCCGGGAAGTCGACGACGGCCGTCCACGCGAGGCCCGCGGCGGCGAGCGCCCAAGTGGCGCGCGCTGACCGCGTCGTCAGCATCGGCTGCTCCGACACGAGCGAAGCGTGCCACCGCAACCGTTCCGGCGTATCAGGGTCTGCCCTGAACTGCGCCCGGGCGCGACTGCATGTTCAGGGCTGTCCCCGATGCGCGGCGCGCGGCGGCGCCTGAACGATTGGCCGCAACCGAGGTCGGGGGGATTCGTCATGGCACGCGCGTTGCTCGCACTGCCGCACAGGCGCACCGCCGTACGCAGCGTTGCGGTCGCCATCGTCGCAGTCGCTGCGGTCGCACTGGCCACCGCGGCAGTCGCGCCGGCGTCGGCGGGGGACGGCTCGGCTGCGGTGGCCATCTCGGGCTCGGCGCTGGTGCCCGCGAGTTGCCCCGTCGCCGACTCGCAGGTGGGCTCCGAGGTGGAGCCGCGCATCGAGGCGAACCCGATGGATCCGAAGAACCTGATCGCAGTCTGGCAGCAGGACCGTTCGAGGAATGGCAGCGGCTCGCGCGCGGCAGGTGTCGCGACGAGCTTCGACGGCGGCAAGACGTGGGCGCCTGCGCTCGTGCCCGGCTTCGGCTGCGTCGGCACGACCGACGACAAGGTCGGCGACCAATGGATCTCGTTCGGACCCGACGGCATCGCGTACATCTCGACGCTGACCGTGCAGAACGATGACACCGGAACCAGTGTCGAGGACCCGCAGTCGGTTCTCGTCGTCACGTCCGGCGACGGAGGACGCCACTGGTCGCCGCCAAGCCACGTCGCTGACCTCGCATCGATCGATGCGCCGACGATCACGGCCGACCCCTACCGAACGAAAACGGCGTACGTCACGTGGTCGCACGTCGAGTGGTACGCCAACAGTGCCGGGGCCGGCGGCGAGACGACGACGCAGATGTTCGCGCGCACCGACGACGGCGGGAAGTCGTGGTCGACGCCGCGAGTCATCGCCGTCACAGACCTGCCGTTCCAGCAAATCCTCAATCCGCAGATCCTCGTGCCCCGCGCGGGGACACTCGTGTCGCTCGCGGTGCAACAGGAGTACTACTACGACACCGCCGGCAACGCGCAGCGCTGTTTCGCCCGCCAGGAGGGCGACATCTGTGGACGCGTGACGGTGCGGTCGCAGACGTCGACCGACGGCGGCGCGAGCTGGTCCACTCCTGTGGCGATCGCCAGTGGTCGCTTGCTGGACGAAATCACCGATCCCGACGCGAACGCGGACGGGCAGCACCAGAGGGTGCGGTCGAGCTGGGGCTGGTACCCGTTCAGCAAGGCACAGAGCAGCGATGGGCACGTCTACGCCGCGTGGATCAACCGCGACCTCGTGCCCAAGCCGCTCGACGGACACAAGGCTGAGATCCAGGTTGCCGACTCCCGCGATGGCGGGCGCACTTGGCTGGTTCGCCGGGTCATGGCGCTGACGAGCGACGCGTGGCAGCCGACCATCGCCGTAAGCGACCGCGGCATCATCGGCCTCACGTGGTACGACCTGTCCTCGGACAAGGTGGGCGAGGGCGGGCTGTCGACGGACGTCTGGTTCGCGTCATCGCGCGACGGCGGTCTGACGTGGAAACAGCGTCGCATCGGTGGCCCGTTCGACCTGCGTACTGCAGCAACGGCGGGAAACCTCAGCGACAGTGGTCGGATGTTCTTCATCGGCGACTACTCCGGTCTCACCTTCACCGACACGGAGTTCGTGGCGGGGTTCTCGCAGGCACAACCCGCGGCGACGGCCGGCCCCAGCGACATCTTCGCGGTACGCCTGCCACCCAGTTAGTCAGTAGGGCGCTCGGGCGGCGGGAGCGTGCCGCATACTGGCGGAAGCCGCCGCTAGGTCTGGGGAACACGTGCGCAAGTCATTGACGTCGATGCTTCGCGTCGCGGCCACCGCCGCGGTCGCGTGCGCACTCACCGCTGCGCCCGCCGTAACGGCCGCCCCGCCCCCCGGGTTCGCGTCGAGCAACGTCGAATGGCTCGCGAACGTCCCGCTGCACGCGGACACCGCCGGTGCGCGACTCGTCGGCAAGCGACTCTTCATCGCCGACTCCCGGTCGCTCACCGTCTACGACGTGAGCCAGCCCGAGCTGCCGAAGCCCGTCGGCGCGTTCGGGTTGCCGGAGGTGCCCTACTACCCGCAGGAGGACGTCGACACCGACGGCCGGATCCTGATCCTTGGTCAGGGCTCGCCGAACCCGACGGGGCTGCTGTGGGTGTTCGACGTCACCGCGGAGCAGCCGCAGCTGCTTGCGACGCTCCAGGGTGCGAGCTCGCACACCGTGAGCTGCGTGCTGCGCTGCACCTGGGTCTACAACTCCAACGGCACGATCACCGACCTGCGCGAGCCGGCGCGGCCGCACATCGCCGGCGACTGGCGCAAGGGCACCGGCGTAACAACCGCGCACGACGTAACTGAGGTGTCGCCCGGCGTCGTTGTCACGTCGAGCAACCCGATGCTGCTGCTCGATGCGCGCGCGAACCCGGCCCAGCCGCGGCTCGTGGCACGGGGGCGGATGCCCGACAAGCGGTTCGTCCACGCGAACCTTTGGCCAAATGCCGCGCGCGACCGGTTGCTGCTGGTCGGCGGCGAGACCGAGGGCGGCAACTGCAGCGACCGCAGCGCCGGCGCCTTCGCGACGTTCGACGCGAGCCGGTGGCGACGCACCGGGACACTGCGCTTCCTCGACGAGTACCGCGCGCCCGACACGCTGCCGACCGCGGGCGGCTTCCCCGTCGCGACCTGGTGCTCGCACTGGTTCACGCCGCGCCCGGGCTATCGCAACGGCGGGATGGTCGCGGCCGGCTGGTACGAGCACGGCACCCGCCTGCTCAACGTCGCGGGCAACGGCAAGATCCGCGAGGCCGGCTGGTTCATCCCCGCGGGCACGACGGCCTCGCAGGCCTACTGGGTGACCCGCGACATCCTCTACGTCCTCGACTACAACCGCGGCCTTGACGTCATCCGGATCCACGATGGCGCAGTGCGTCGTGGCGAGTCGCGGCCGCGTGTCGTCCGTGGCCTCGCCCCGTGGCAGGCGCCGCTACGCCGGGTGGCGCTGCGTCCGTCGTACTCCGGGTTGCAGTGCCCGGTGCCGGTGCCCGCCGCGCGCTAGGGCCGGTCAAGCCGCAGCGCCATCCCGACGGAGGCGGGCGCGGTCTCGACGAAGCCGTGCCGCGCGTAGAGGCGGCGCCCGGGCGGGTCGGCGAGGAGGTTGACGAACGCGCCGGGCGGCGCGGCCGCGCGGATGCCGTCGAGCAGCGCGCTGAGGATCGCGTCGCCGATGCCGCGCCGCTGGTGCGCCGGCAGCACGGCCATGTCGACCACGTGGAAGTACCAGCCGCCGTCGCCCAGTACGCGGCCCATGCCGACAACCTCCCCGTCTGCGCTGACGACGTGGCAGGCGGCCCAGCTGCCGGGGAGTGCCACGCGCGCCTGCTCTTCCGTTGTCGGCGATAGTCCGGCCTCGCGACGTAGCCGGAGATAGTCCGCGACCGGCGGCGGCGCCATCACGAGCTGGTAGCCGCTGTCCACGTACGGGAGCCTCGCACGGGACGGCGTCGCGGTTGACAATGTATGGTGGCAGTGCCACCATTGCCACCATGAGGGACACGAGGTCTCTCAAGGTCGAGGAGGTTTGCGGTGCCCGCGACGTCTGCGCGCAAGGAACTCACCTTGCGCATTGACGCCAGTGAGTACGACGCCCTACGCGCGTATGCCGCCACAACGTCGACATCGATCAACGCTGTCGTCGTCGCCGCGATCCGGGAGTTCCTCTCGGGTCCAGCACGTGAGCAGCAGTTCGAGGCCGCGCTTGCGCGGGTTCGAGACGAGTACCGCGTGGCGCTGGACAAGCTGGCCGAGCTCTAGGAGACCCGTTCCGGCGAGCTTTGAAGATCATCACGCTCAACGAGAGCGCCCGAACGTCAGAGTTCGTCGGGCACGGCAGGATCTGCCGCGTGGAGATCATGCCGTTGCCGAAGTCGCGGTACGCCGACGCGATCGCGCTGTGGGACGCCGCGGGCCTGGCCCGGCCCTGGAACCCGCCGGCTGCAGACCTCGCGCTCGCGATGCGCGGGCCGTCGTCGACCGTGCTCGCCGCGCTCGAGGGTGAGCGTCTGCTTGGCACGGCCATGGTCGGCCACGACGGACACCGCGGCTGGGTCTACTACCTCGCGGTGGCGGAGGAGCGACGACGCGAGGGCACCGGCACCGCATTGATGCGCGCCTGCGAGAACTGGCTGCGCGAACGCGGCGTGCCCGCCGTAAAGCTGATGGTGCGTCCGACCAACCGCGAGGTCGTTGGCTTCTACGAACGGCTCGGCTACGCCGAGGACGACATCGTCGTGATGTCGCGCTGGCTGCGCGACTGACGGAGGAGGGGTTCGTGCAAGGGATCACGCCGTGCCTGTGGTTCGACGACAACGCCGAGGAGGCCATCGAGTTCTACGGGACGATCTTCCCGAACCTCAAAGTGCACGAGATGAGCCGCTACGGCGAGGGCGGGCCCGGACCGGCGGGACAGGTCATGGCTGTCACGTGGGAGATGCGCGGCCTGCGGGTGATGGCGATCAACGGCGGGCCGCAGTTTCCGCAGACCGAGGCGTTCTCGCTGATGGTGCAAGCCGAGTCGCAGGACGAGGCCGACGAGCTGTGGGCAAAGCTCACCGCGGACGGCGGGGAAGAAGGCCAGTGCGGGTGGTGCAAGGACAAGTACGGCGTCTCGTGGCAGATCGTGCCGGCCGGCTTCTTCGACGTCATTAGCGACCCCGACCCGCAGCGGGCGCAGCGCGCGATGACGGCCATGCTGAAGATGCGCAAGCTCGACATCGCCGCGCTACGTCGGGCCGCTGACGGCAAAGCGGACGCGTAGCCCACGCGACCCCCGGTGTCGCCGACGACCGGCTAGCCCCAGAGCGGTTTAGTCGGCTTGTGGATAGCGCCGCAGGACTGTCCTAGCTGCGCGCATCATGTGGCAAATGCCCCGACAGCGCGACCGCCACCCAGATAAGGAGTTGGAGACGGTCGTCCGTCTCGCGGAGTCGCACGGTTGGATCCGGACGCGGGGACACGGATACATCAAGCTCAGGTGTCCGTGCGGCCAACACCAGAGATGGGTGCATCTGAGCCCGTCAGGTGCGAGGTACGGCGCTAACCTCGTGAAGTGGCTTGAGCGCCAGCCTTGTTGGAAGGGGACATGGTGACGACCTACGCGGTGTGGGCGTCCGTCCGCATCGTGCCGAATCGCCAGCACCCGTTTCCGACGCCCATTCCGGATGCTCTGGACCAGGTGATGGCCCACATGCTGTCGCTCGAGGACGAGCAGCTTCGCGATACGTCGATCGCAATGACGCTCGACGGCGAGGGCGCCACCGTTGAGATCGAAGCGCTCGTCGACGCATACAACGTGGGGCAGGCGTACGCACGGCTCTCCACCGACATTCGCGCAAGCCTGCACGCAGCCGAGATCGGCACCGCCAACTGGGGTCAGGGAGCGGATCCGTTCGTCGACGCGGGCTTCGAAGCCGACCTGCCGCAAATTCGCGGGATGGTTTCGGCTCAGTAGCAAGGTCGTGCGCCTGGTCTCACCCGCGGGTTCGGTGGTGAAGGTGCACGACGGCCGACGAGCGAGGTGAACGCCCAGAACCCGCCGGGCCGGTGCCTCACGGCCCGTCCGACGCGCCATGGACTGGTGAGGTGATTCCCGGGTCAACGAGTGCCTGCACCAGGACGTCGGCAAGCCAGCGCTCGTAGCGCTGCGGCCGCCAGCCGCGCTGCACGACAAGCAGCTGCCAGAGCTCGCCGCGACTCACGGTCCACAGAACGTCGCGGCACTCCGCCTCGCTTACGGCGAGCTGTCCCGTCTTGCCGGCCTCCCGTGCCATGAGCGTCATCCCGGCCAGCCGCTGCGCGTCGACCTCGGCGAGCATCTCTGCGGCCGCTGGCTCGGCGTGCGCCGCCCCCGCGAGCATGCGAAGGAAGGGAAGCGTCCGCTCGGCCAGCAGCCGCATGTTGTGCGCCATCAACGCGAGCCGGCGTGCGAGGTCCGGCTCCCGGCGTAGCGCGAGGATTACCGGACGGTCGCGGTAGGCGACATCGGTGTCGTCACCGCCGACGGTGACATCCCAGACGCGGCGCAGCAGGTTGGGCTTGCTGGCGAACGACGAGTAGATCGTCTCCACGGACACGCCCGCGCGGGCGGCGATCGCCGCCATCGTCGTGGCGGGGTAGCCATGCTCGACGAACAGGTCGTGCGCCGCCGTGAGGACGGCACGGCGGGTGGCCGATGCCTGCTCCTGCCGAAGAGACGAGTCGTAGCGCCGCGGCTTCTTGACGGACTGCGTCATATTCGCTACAACTCTCCTGTATCGGATACAGAAATACTGTATCCGTCCTAGGGGAAGGTGCGACTCGACATGCCGAAGATCTCCGAAAACCCGCCCGGAAGCGCCTTCGCCATTCACATCGAGCATCCGGCACGCGACTGGGCCGAGTGGAAGCGGGCGTTCGACAGCGACCCGGCATCTCGCGCGCGCGGGGGAGTGCGCGGCTACCGCGTCTCCCGGGCAATCGACGACCCGAACTACGTCGTGATCGACCTGGACTTCGACGACCAGCCGCGGGCCGAGGCGTTTCTCGGCGCGCTGCAACAGCTATGGGCACGAGTCGTCCCGAGTGGTCTGATCACCGGTCCGCGGGGACGTGTCATCCAGGTGGTCGAGGCCCGCTAAACGAGTTGCCGCAGCGCCTCTTCGGCCACGCGAGTCCGCGGACCTGGCCGGAGCCTCACGGCGCGGCAGCCCGCCACTGCGCCGTGACGGCGCCAAGATCGCCGAGGGTCCGACGTAACGCCGCCATGCGCCGTGGCCCGACCGCGACGCCGAGCTCGGCCTCGATGCCCGCGATGATGTCGAGAGCGTCTTCGACCTGCTGCCAGCCGCGGGCAGTGAATCGAACAAGGCGAGCGCGCCCGTCGGACGGGTCGGGCACCCGCTCGACGTAGCCAGCCTGCTCGAGATGCTCGACGAGGTAGGCCATCGAGGGCTTCGCCATTTGTGCCTTGGCGGCGAGGTCGGTCACCCGCGACCCCGCGGGGTCGACGTGCTGGAACACGACCAGGTGGGCGACGCGCAGGTCGTCGTAGCCGGCTGCGTGCAGCCGACGCAGGACTTCCGCGATCACGGCGAGGAACGGCTCGCGCAACAGGATCGCCACGTTCGGGTCCGGTCGGTCGGCCGGGTCCACGCGGGGCCGCCGAGCTGCATTTCGCGCTGGCTCTTGACTCATTAGGAAGAGAACCTTACTGTCTCCCAAAGTAGCAAGAGAGTCTTACTAACCCCCTGGAGGCTACCCATGGCTCGTCGAACCGAGATCGTCGTCGACGCCAGGCCAGAGCCGGTGCGCTTCGAGGCAAACCGCGCCGCCGTGATCGTCGTCGACATGCAGAACGACTTCGGCCATGTCGATGGCATGTTTCACCGGGCGGGGCTTGATGTCTCGCGGATCCGCGACGCGATCGCACCTACGTCGCGCGTCCTCGACGCCGCCCGCCGGGCGGGGATCCCGGTCGTCTACCTGAAGATGGGCTTCCGGCCCGACCTCTCCGATCTCGGTGCCGAGGGTTCGGCCAACCGGGAACGTCATCTGCGCTTCGGCGTCGGCGAGTCGGTCGATGCGCCCGACGGGACGCCGAGCCGCATCCTCATCCGGGACACCTGGAACACCGAGATCATCGACGAGCTGCGCCCCGAACCGGGCGACTCCGTCGTCTACAAGCACCGGTTCAGCGGGTTCTTCGAGACGGACCTCGACGCGATGCTGCGCGGCTTGGGTGTTACCGATCTCGTGTTCACCGGTTGCACAACCAGCGTCTGCGTCGAGTCGACGTTCCGTGACGCGATGTTCCGCGACTATCGCTGTCTGCTTCTCGAGGACTGCACCGGCGAGCCGATCGGCGACGGTCTACCCCGGACCAATCACGAGGCGTCACTGCTCGTCCTTGAGCTGCTGTTCGGGTCGATCTCTAGCTCGGCCGACTTCATCGCGGCGCTGGACCGCGCCGACGTCGGGGATCCCGTCGCAATTGGCTGAGGCGGGTCGAACGCCCACAGTCCTTCATTGCGGGGACTTCTGCGGGGGCCGGGGCCTGCTCAGAACTCC
>JBHELW010000136.1:0-6427 GCA_046262915.1 Mycobacteriales bacterium
CGCACGCCGTAGAAGTTCTGGACGCGCCGCTCGGTCGGCAGGCCGTTGTCATCCCAGCCCATGGGGTAGAAGAGCTCGCGCCCCCGCATGCGCTGGTAGCGCGCGATGCTGTCGGTCTGCACGTAACCGAACGCGGACCCCATGTGCAGTGACCCGCTCACCGTCGGCGGCGGCGTGTCGATCGCGTAGATCTCGTCGCGCGAGCGCGTCGCGTCGAAGCGGTAGATCCCCGACTCCGACCACCGCGCATCCCACACGGTTTCCAGGCCGTCGAGCGACGGCTTGTCCGGGACCTGCGCGCTCATGGTCGCCCACGCTACCGGCCCGCGCGACGCCGGCGGCTCGCGCGGTTCGCCCGTTCGGGTGCACGTCCACGGGCCGCGCGGCCGGTCAAGGGCTTCGCGAAATGGGTCGAAACCACACCTCGGAGGGCGGCCGCTCTCGGCCGCGCGCGCGGCCGTTCGCCGCACGTGATGGGCACATACGACAAGTTCTTCGAGTCGATGGGTGAGGGTCCCGCGGGCGCGTCATCCGTGACCTCACTCCCGGAACCCCGCGACTCGACGCCGTCGGACGGCGGCTTCTTTGCCGCTGTCCCAGCGACCGCGCCCGCGGCTGCGGCCGCCGCGCCGACAGCGCCCGCCGCGCAGTGGCCCTCTCCTCCGCCCGGCGGGGAGTCACCCCCTCTGCCACCCGCGGGCGCGTGGGCGCCAACTCCGTTCGGGTACGCCCCCTCGCCGCCGTCGCGCCGTGCGCCGTCGCTGAAATGGCTGGGCCTGCTCGCGGCGATCCCGACGTTCTTCGGTGTGCGGTATGCGATCGGCGAACTGCTGACCAAGCCGCTGCACGCGCCCGCCGCGGTTGCCGGCATCCCACGCAACGACGCGCCTGAGGTTCGCAACGCGCTAGCCGACCAAGAGCGAAAGCTTCGTGACAACGCCGGTAATGACGGCGTCGCCGCGCTCTACGGCGCCGCGACGGCGCCGCGGTTTCTGCTCATCGCCGGACGCGGCCGCGAACGCAACGCGCGAGAGATGTGGCCGGGCTTCACCCGCGGCTTCTTGGCGACCGCGCCCGCCGGCACGCAGCTCGGCGACCCACAGCCAATACCCGGCACGGATCTGCTCTGCGCGCGCGTCCAGTCCACACTGTTCGGCGGCTCCGTCTGCGTGTGGGGCGGCAAGTCCGATGGCAGCCTCTTCGACTTTCGCAGCGCCGACATCGCGGCGCTCGCACGGGTGACCGCGACGGCGCGCGCGGATCTGACTCGCTAGCTCGCGTCGCGCGCGCCGAGCGGGCGCCGAAACCGTGCGGCCGGGATCGGCCGGTCGAGCGCCTTGGTGGCACCGAGCAACGCGTAGAGCCCGTCGATCGTCTCTCGGCGCTCGACGTCGTAGTCGACGACGACGCTTGGCATGTCGTCGAGGTGCGCGAGCAACGGATGACCGGAAGGCGCGTCCACGAACGCCACCATCGGCTGGCCGAACCCAGGGTCGAACGCGTGCCCCGGGGTGAGCGGCTCCAGCGTCAGCGCGCGCACGCGCGCGAGGTGACGCACCAGCTGTGCGGCGGCGCGCGCACCCTCCGCGGGCACCGCGAGCGCCGCGAAGTTGGGGTGGGCGAACTTGACCATGCCATGCGTGTGCACGTCAGCCGCGTCGCCATCCGGTGACCAGTTGGCGTGCACGCGCACGTGCCGGTCGACGTCGAACGCCTTGCCGGCAACCTTGCGGTGCCATTCGCGCGCGGTCCACATCAGCTCTGCGGTCAGATCGACGACCGGCCCCGCTGCCCAGCGCACGAGCGCGGCGACCGCCGCCACCGCAAACGCAAGCGCATCCGGATGCAGCGAGTCCGCGCGCTGGATGTCGAGCAGCACGGCTTGGGCGTAGAGGTGCGGCGTCGGGTACTGCCGCCGCGGCACGGCGGGTTCGCGCTCGAAGGCGAGGCGGCGCAGCCGGTCCGTCAACGGGTGGTCGTCGCGGATGGTCGCCGCGGAGACGTGCCAATGCCGCGCGTCGAGTCGTGGCACGTTGGCGTCGGCGAGCAGGCGCGGCGGTGGGTCGTCTGTGCGTGCCGTGAAAACGGCGTACGACGCGCGAGCGAGCACGTCCGAAGGCTGGTGCTAAGCGGTCTTCTCGCGACGCTCGCGCTTGCGCAGCTCGGGCGTCTCGCGTGGAGTGAGCGTCGGCAGCACCTTCTCGAGCACGACCTCGCGAGTGATGACGCAGCGCGCGACGTCGTCGCGCGACGGGATGTCGTACATCACCGAGAGCAGCACTTCTTCCATGATCGCGCGCAGGCCGCGCGCGCCGGTGCCGCGCAGGATCGCCTGGTCGGCGATGGCCTCGAGCGCGTCGTCTTGGAAGTGCAGCTCGACGCCGTCGAGCTCGAACAGCTTGGTGTACTGCTTCACGAGGGCGTTGCGCGGCTCGGTGAGGATGCGGATCAACGCCTCGCGGTCGAGGTTGTGCACGCTGGAGATGACCGGCAGCCGGCCGACGAACTCCGGGATCATGCCGTACTTGAGCAAGTCCTCCGGCATGACCTCGGCGAACACGTCGTCCTTGTCAACCTCGTTCTTGCTGTGCAGCGTCGCGCCGAAGCCGACCGCCTTCTTGCCGATGCGCTGCTCGATGATCTTGTCGAGACCGGCGAACGCGCCACCGACGAGGAAGAGCACGTTCGTCGTGTCGATCTGGATGAACTCCTGGTGCGGGTGCTTGCGTCCGCCCTGCGGCGGCACCGACGCGGTCGTGCCCTCGAGGATCTTCAGCAGCGCCTGCTGCACCCCCTCGCCGGACACGTCGCGGGTGATCGACGGGTTCTCCGACTTCCGGGCGATCTTGTCGACCTCGTCGATGTAGATGATCCCGGTCTCGGCCTTCTTGACGTCGTAGTCGGCGGCCTGGATCAGCTTGAGCAGGATGTTCTCGACGTCTTCACCGACGTAGCCCGCCTCGGTGAGCGCCGTCGCGTCCGCGATCGCGAACGGGACGTTGAGCATCTTGGCGAGTGTCTGCGCGAGCAGAGTCTTGCCGCAGCCAGTCGGCCCGAGCAGCAGGATGTTGCTCTTCGCCAGCTCGACGTCGGTCTTCTCGTTGCCGCCCGCCTGGACGCGCTTGTAGTGGTTGTAGACCGCGACGGAGAGCGTCTTCTTGGCGGTCTCCTGGCCGATGACGTAGGAGTCGAGGAACTCGTAGATCTCCTTGGGCTTCGGCAGCTCATCCCACTTGAGCTCGGAAGCCTCGCTGAGCTCTTCCTCGATGATCTCGTTGCAGAGGTCGATGCACTCGTCGCAGATGTAGACGCCGGGGCCGGCGATGAGCTTCTTGACCTGCTTCTGCGACTTGCCGCAGAAGGAGCACTTCAGCAGGTCGCCGCCGTCACCGATGCGCGCCACGCCGACCTCTTCCCTTCCGACCCTGCCTCGCGCCCACGGTACCGGTCGGCACCGACACTTCGACGCGTTTCGGGATTTTCGTGTTCAGCTCGTTGCGTCGAGCCCGGAGAGCTTTCGGGTGGTGATGACCTCGTCGATCAGACCGTAGTCGACGGCCTCGGACGGAGTGAGGATCTTGTCGCGCTCGATGTCGCGCCGCACGGTTTCCTCCGGCTGCCCCGTGTGCCGGGAGATCATCTCTTCCAGCTGGGTGCGCATCCGCAGGATTTCCCGTGCCTGGATCTCAATGTCGACCGCCTGCCCCTCACCGCCGCCGGAGGGCTGGTGGATGAGGATGCGCGAGTGCTCGAGCGCGTAGCGCTTGCCTTTGGTGCCCGACGCGAGCAGCACCGCCGCCGCCGATGCCGCCTGGCCCATGCAGAACGTCGAGATGTCGGGCCGGATGAACTGCATCGTGTCGTAGATCGCGGTCAGCGCGGTGAACGAGCCGCCGGGCGAGTTGATGTAGAGGTTGATGTCGCGGTCGGGGTCCTCGGACTCCAGGTGCAGTAGCTGTGCCATCACGACGTTGGCGACGCCGTCGTCGATCGGCGTGCCGAGGAAGATGATCCGCTCCTTGAGCAGCCGGCTGTAGATGTCGAACGAGCGCTCGCCGCGGCTCGTCTGCTCGATGACGATCGGGATCGTGTAGTCGCTGACCGGTCCGAACTCAGCCACTAGGACACTGCCCCCTCGGACGGCACCTGCATCGAGCTGCGGACGACGTGGTCCACGAAGCCGTAGTCCTTCGCCTCGTCGGCCGTGAACCAGCGGTCGCGGTCGGAGTCGAGCTCGATCTGCTCCTGCGTCTGGCCGGTGTGGAACGCGATCCGCTCGGCCATCTTGGTTTTCGTATAGAGCATCTGCTCGGCCTGGATCGCGATGTCCGACGCGACACCCCCGATGCCGCCGGTCGGCTGGTGCATCATGATCCGCGCGTGCGGCAGCGCGTACCGCTTGCCCGGAGCGCCCGCACACAGCAGGAACTGGCCCATCGATGCCGCCAGGCCGAGCCCGACCGTCGCGACGTCGTTCTCGACGTACTGCATGGTGTCGTAGATGGCCATGCCCGCGGAGACCGAGCCGCCGGGCGAGTTCACGTACAAGAAGATGTCGCGCTTCGTGTCTTCGGCGGCGAGCAGCAGCAGCTGCGCACAGATCGTGTTGGCGATCGGGTCGTCGACGACCGAGCCCAGGAAGATGATCCGCTCCTTGAGCAGCCGGTTGAACACCTGGTCATCGAGGCTCAACGGCGACGCCGGCACGCGCAGCGACGGTGGCGTGAGCTCCGAGGTCATCTGATCACCTGCCCGTGCATCGCGAGTGCTCAACGGCTACGCCGGCGGCGCGCCTCGACACTAACGCCTGCCGCCACGACCCATTTCCCTAACGCGCGCATGTTCGCTGTGGGCGGATAAGCCGGGTCACGCACTCGCGGCGTCGGGTCCGGTGACGTCGGCGCGCAGCGCCTCCAGGTCGACCCGGCGGCCGCTCGCGTCGGTCACGACCGCCGATTCGAGCACCTGCGCCAGCGCCTTGCCGCGCCGCAGATCCTCGATGACGCTGCCGAGTTGGCCGTGCTCCGCGAGCTGCCGCGCGTAGTCCTCCGGCGGCACGCCCTGGCGCTGCGCGCGCCGGACGACCTGCGTCGAGAGCTCCGCGTCGGTCACATCGACCTCTTCGCGCGCGGCGATCGCGTCGAGCACCAGTTGCGCCTTCACCGCTTGCTCGGCGCCGGTGCGCATCTCGGCCTCGACCGAGGCGGCGTCCTGCTCGGTCGCCGACAGCCACTCCTCGTAGCTCGCCCCCGCCTGCGCGAGCTGCGCGTCGAGCCGCTCACGCCGCCACGCATACTCCGCGTCGACCATCGCCGCGGGCAGCGCGACCTCCACGCGCCCGACGAGCGCTTCCAGCGCGCGGTCCCGCGCCTGGATGCCCTGCTGCAGTCGGCCGACGCGCGCCAGCCGCGCCTCGACGTCGGCGCGCAGCTCCGCGAGCGTGTCGAACTCGCTCGCCGTCTGCGCGAAGTCGTCGTCGAGCGGCGGCACCTGCTTGACCTTCACCGAGTTGACCGTGACCTCGACCTTCGCGGTCTGGCCCGCGCGCTCGCCGTACTGCAGCTCGGTCTCGAATGTCCGCGTGTCGCCAGCGCTCGCCCCGAGCAACGCCTCGTTGATCCCCGGGACGATCTCGGTCCCGCCGACTTCGTATGACAGACCAGTCGCGGTCGAGCCCTCGATCTCCTCGCCGTCGATCGTCGCGCGCAGGTCGATCGAGACGTAGTCGCCGGGCTCGACGGCGCGCTCGACGCCGCTGAGCACCGCGAACCGGTCCTGCAGGTTTGCCAGCTGGCGGTCGACCTCGTCGGGCGGCGGGTCGGCGTCGTCAACGGTGACCGGCAGCGCGTCGTACGCCGGAAGGTCGATGTCCGGCCGCACGTCGACCTCGGCGGTGAATGTCAGCTGCTCGCCGTCGCCGAACGACGTGAGGTCGACTTCTGGTCGGCCGACGACCTCGACCTTGTTGTCAGTGACGGCCTGCGCATAGAGCCGCGGCAACGCGTCGTTGACGGCTTCCTCGAGCACCGCGGCGCGGCCGACGCGCTGGTCGATGAGGCGCGGCGGCACCTTGCCGGGACGAAAGCCCTGGACCTTCACCGAGCGCGCGAAGCGCTGGTACGCGGCGTGGATGTGCGGCTCGAGTTCGCCGAACGGGACTTCGACGTTGAGCTTCACCCGCGTCGGCCCGAGGCGTTCGACGCTCGCTTTCATGAGCGGCGAGGGTAGTGGTCGGGGCGGGGAGACTCGAACTCCCGATCTCCTGCACCCAAAGCAGGCGCGCTAGCCACTACGCTACGCCCCGCGGCGACTGCCGAAAGTCTAGGCGGACGCGCACGCGCGAGCAGCGCGCCTTGCGGGTGTAGCTCAATGGTAGAGCTCCAGCCTTCCAAGCTGGCGGCGCGGGTTCGACTCCCGTCACCCGCTC
>JBHELW010000137.1:0-3195 GCA_046262915.1 Mycobacteriales bacterium
GGTCCCGCCGCTCGTTACGGCGAGCCGTTGCGCGCCGCGGCGACCGCTGAGGACACCGGTGGTGCGGTCCCAGTTGAGCCGCGGGCGCAGCTCGGCGAACTCGTCGCTGGGGTAGCGCCCGGACAGCATGTCGAGGGTCGCCTCGAGCGCGCTCTGCGGCAGCGTCGCGAACGGCGCCGCCCGGCGGAGCAACGCGGCGAGGTCGTCGACCGCCCAGTCATCCATCGCGACCATGGCGACGACCTGCTGCGCGACGACGTCGAGCGGGTTCCGCGGATAGTGCATCGCCTCGATCGCGCCCGCGCGCATCCGCTCGACGACGACCGCCGCCTCGAGCAGGTCGCCGCGGTACTTCGGCAGCACGACGCCGCGGGACACCGCACCCACCTGGTGACCCGCGCGGCCGATGCGCTGCAGCCCGCTCGCGACCGACGGCGGGGCCTCCACCTGGACGACGAGGTCGACCGCACCCATGTCGATGCCGAGCTCGAGGCTGCTCGTCGCGACGACCGCGGGCAACCGCCCGGCCTTGAGGTCCTCCTCGATCTCCGCACGCTGCTCGCGGCTGACCGAGCCGTGGTGCGCGCGCGCGATCTGCACCGGCGTATCGCTGCGACCGATGCCGCTCTGCGCGTAGGCGGCACTCTCTGTTGGCGGCGCGTGCACGTCGGGTGGTCGCTCGCCGTAGCCCGCGCGCGCCGACGCGATCTCGTTGAGCCGCGTGCAGAGCCGCTCCGCCAGCCGTCGCGAGTTGGCGAAGACGATGGTGGAACGGTGCGCCTCGATGAGGTCGACGACGCGCTCCTCGACCGCCGGCCAGATGGAGCTGCGGTTGTCGGCGCCGGACGCGGAGCGGGTGGGCACGTCGTCGGTCACCTCGCCCAGCGCCGACATGTCCTCGACCGGCACGACGACCTCGAGGTCGAAGGTCTTAACGGCGCGCGGGTTGACGACGTGCACTGGCTTGGTGCCGCCGAGGAAGCGCGCGACCTCGTCGAGCGGCCGCACGGTCGCAGACAGGCCGATGCGCTGCGCCGGCTTGTCGAGCAGCGCGTCGAGGCGCTCCAGAGAGAGCGCAAGGTGGGCGCCGCGCTTGGTGCCGACGACGGCGTGCACCTCGTCGACGATGACCGTCTCGACGCTGCGCAGCGTCTCCCGTGCGGCGCTGGTCAGGATGAGGAAGAGCGACTCCGGCGTCGTGATGAGGATGTCGGGCGGCGTGGACGAGAGCCGTCGCCGTTGGTCGGCCGGAGTGTCGCCGCTGCGCAGCCCGACGCTGATGTCCGGCGGGTCTACGCCGAGACGCACCGCCGCCTGCCGGATCCCGGCCAGGGGCGAGCGCAGGTTGCGCTCGACGTCGACGGCGAGGGCCTTCAGCGGCGAGACGTAGAGCACGCGCAGCCGACGCGAGCGCTCCGCCGTAGGGCTCGACGCGAGCCGGTCGAGCGCCCAAAGGAACGCCGCGAGCGTCTTCCCGGAGCCGGTCGGCGCCACGACGAGCGCGTCGTCCCCGCGCTGGACCGCATCCCAGGCGCCGAGCTGAGCCGCAGTGGGCGCGGCGAACGCGCCCGTGAACCACGCGCGGGTGGCCGGTGAGAACGCGTCCAGCGGGGAGCTCACCTAGTGATTCTCGCGCGCCCGTCCGACAGAACCCGCCGCGGGTGCGCTACGTGACGCGCAGGTGGGCGACCGCGATCAGACCTTGGGGTCGCGAGAATGCCCAGCTCACCGTCCCCGGCGCCGGGCCGGCACCGGGCGGGACCGCGAGCACCATGTCAAAGGCGACCGCCGCGTTGGGCGCGATCGAGCCGCCCGCCCCGGCGCAGTTGAGCAGCCAGTCGCCGCTGAACCGGCCGCGGGCGAGCAGCTCCTGGTGGTAGGTCGGGCAGAGATAACCGGAGATCGGCACTTCGTACGCCGTGGGGTTGCTCAGGAGGACGACGTAGCGGAGTTGCTGCCCGGCGCGCGACTCGGCCGGCAGGAGAACGGTGGCGGTGAGCGCGGTCACCGGACTCGTCGCCACCCCGGGGACGACGGGGTTCGGCGTCGGACCGAATGGCGTCACCTCGAGCGGCACCCCGCGGTAGTTGACCGGACGCGCGCACGCGCGCGAATCGAGCGCGGGCCCGCCGAGGGCCAGCGGCTGCGCGATGAGACCCCCACCGCTCGGCAGCACGACGAAGATGCGGTCGGACCGGGTGCTGCCGCACATGCGCACCGCGACGGCGCCGAGCTCCGATACCGCCCAGCTGCGCGGGACGAGTACGATCGCCGTCCCGCCGCCGCCCGAGTCGAACCGGCTGCGCCGCACGACGCGACCGCGCGAGTCGAGCAGTCGTACGCCGGGACGACCGAGCAGCTGGCACGCGGAGGTCGAGGTGTTCTGGACGAGCAATTGCGCGAAGTCGGTACCGGCCGCGGGACCGACGCGGATATGCAGGCGTACGTCCGCCCGGCGGCAGGTGCGCGCGGTGCCGACCGCGCTCGGCAACGTCAGTGCCTGCTCGGGGTTGTCCGACGGGCGCAGCGTCGCGTTGATCCACGGCACCCGCAGCACGCCCGCGGGCAGCGCGGTGAGCGGGTCGATGTCGCGCCCCGCCGTCGACGCCGACGGCCGCGGCTTCGGCTTGTCGGCCGTCGACTGCGACTGGTTGCGGACCTTCGCGTAGTCGAGGCCGGCCAGTGCCGCCGTAGCGAGGAGCAGGAGCGCGAGAACGACCTTCGTCGCGCTCCGCCGACGCGGGCTCGGCGGCGGTACCAGCGGCGCGGGTGGCCCTGGGGCGAGATAGCGCTCGAGGAGGCGCTCGACGCGCGGATCAACCGACGGGTCGGGGGAGCGGTGCACCGCAGGCGCAACGTCGAGCTGCGTCATGGCACCTCCCCGTCGTGATCATGCCCAGTCTCTGGCATTTCGTGCTCAGTTGGCGACCCGGCGACGTGTAACCAAGCGCGTGGGTGGGGGTCCAACTAGGTGTACGGCGGATCTCCCGCCGCCACCGCCTTCAAGGAGGCACCCCGTGTACCCGTTCGTCATCCTGGTCGGCCTGGGCCTGGCCCTCGGCGTAGCCATGCAGGTGCTCACCGAGCTCTCGCCTGTGCGCACGCCCAAGGCGCTCACCCGCACCATCACCGCCGCGATCGCGATCGGTGTCGCCTACCTGCTCGACTACTCCGTCTTCGAGGCGTTCGGTCAGG
>JBHELW010000138.1:0-1631 GCA_046262915.1 Mycobacteriales bacterium
GCATACGGGTATTCCGTCGTGGAGTACCTCGTGCTCGTTGCCAGCCTCATCGCGTTCGCGCTCGTCGTGCCTGCTCCACCGGTGCGTACGCGCGCCGGTTAGCCGCCTGGCGGCTCTCCGCGGTCCGTCATCGGCCCGGCCGTACGCTGGCCGCGTGCCCCACAGCCAGCTGTCGTTCTTTACGGCGGACGCGCACGCCGCGTCGCCCGATGACCTCGAGGGGCTGCTCTGCGGACCGGGGCAGGTCGTCCGGCGCGGCGACCGCGCGCGGGTGAGCGTCATCGTGTCCGCCGACTGGCGGGTCGAGGTGCTGTCCGGAGCGTTCGAAGGGTTGGGCCTCGGTGGCGACACCGCGCCCGCCGCGGGTGGCGGCGTCTCGGTGCGCACGTGCTTCGCCGAGCCACTGCTCGCGCTCGCGGACCGCTGGTCCGCGCGCGGCGGCAAGACCGCGCCAGCCGGCCTGGTGCTCGACGGTGCGCGGTTGCGCTGGTGGTCACTCGCCGCCGGGAGCGCCGCGCCGGGGCGCTACATCCTCGGGTTGGGCGCACAGGACGAACAGGTGTGGGGCCCCGTCGGTGCTGCGCTAGCGGGAGCCGGGCTGCCGGCCACTTTCCTCGGCCCACGGGCTGACGGTCCCGCTTACCGACTGACCGGCCAGCGCCGCCTGGAGCGGCTGCGGGAGCTCGTTGGCGAGCCACCGGACGGCGTCCCGGCGAGTGGCTGGCCGGGGGACGACCGCTAGCCTGGCGCGCGTCCAGGCGCCCGACGGCGCCCTGCCCGTGTCAAATGAGGTCGAGCTGCATGGCGAGCGAGCCCGGTCCGGCGGCCCGTAAGCGGGCTGCCGGCGGACGCGCGCTCGTCATCGTCGAGTCGCCGGCCAAGGCCCGGACGATCGGTCGCTACCTCGGCGACGGCTTCGTGGTGGAGTCGTCCATCGGCCACATCAGAGACCTGCCGCGCAACGCCGCTGACGTCCCGACGGCACACAAGGGTGAGCCGTGGGCGCGGCTCGGCGTCGACGTCGACAACGACTTCAAGCCGCTGTACGTCATCAGCGCCGACAAGCGCAAGCAGGTCGCGAAACTGCGGGCGCTGCTCAAGCAGTCGAGCGAGCTCTACCTGGCGACGGACGAGGACCGGGAGGGCGAGTCGATCGCGTGGCACCTGTCCGAGGTGCTCTCGCCGCCGGCCGCGATGCCGGTACGGCGAATGGTTTTCCACGAGATCACCGAGCGCGCGATCCGGCGGGCGCTCGACGAGCCCCGCGACCTCGACCGCCGCCTCGTCGACGCGCAGGAAGCGCGGCGCATCCTCGATCGGCTGTACGGGTACGAGGTCTCGCCGGTCCTTTGGAAGAAGGTGCTGCCCGGCCTCTCGGCGGGGCGCGTGCAGAGCGTCGCGACGCGCGCGATCGTCGAGCGCGAGCGCGAGCGGATGGCCTTCCGGGCGGCCGGCTACTGGGACATCGAAGGTCTGTTCGCGAAGAGCAAAGGCGATGGCGCGACGGACGGACCGTCGACGGTGTCGGCCACGCTGGTCGCGCTCGACGGGAAGCGGCTCGCCACCGGCAAGGACTTCGGCGCGACCGGCGCGACCGTGCGCGACGACCTCGTGGTGCTCGACGAGAGCGC
>JBHELW010000139.1:0-1721 GCA_046262915.1 Mycobacteriales bacterium
CTTGCCGGCGAGGCGCGACAGGTAGGGCAACGCCTCGACCAGGACGGTCGCCGGGCTCGCCGGCGCGTCGACCACGACGCTCATGTGCTGTAGGCCGAGTTCTCGTGGACGTACGCCGCCGTCAGGTCGGTCGTGAGGATCGACGCCGCCGCGGGTCCGGCATGCAGGTCGACGTCGATGACGACCTCGCGCGCGCGCAACGCGGCGCGAGCGGCCGCCGGGTCACCCGCCGCAACGCCGGCGCGACAGACGGCCGCGCCGTTGAACGTGACGTCGACCCGCTCCGGGTCGAACGCGACGGTGGTCGTGCCGAGTGCGGCGAGGACGCGACCCCAGTTGGGGTCCTCGCCGTGGATCGCGCACTTGAGCAGCTGGCTGCGCCCGACCGCGCGGGCCGCGAGCAGCGCGTCCGCGTCGCTAGGCGCGCCGCAGACCGAAACGGTGATGCGCTTGGTCGCGCCTTCCGCGTCGTCGACGAGCTGGGTCGCGAGGTCCGCGCAGACGCGGGTCAGGGCGTCCTGGAAGGTCGGCCATTCCGCGTCACCCGGCGCGAGCGTCACGCGCGTCGCGCCGGACGACAGCAGCAGCACGGTGTCGTTCGTCGACATGCAGCCGTCGGTGTCGACGCGGTCGAAGGTCTGCTGGGTTGCGCCCTGGAGTGCGCCCTGGAGGTCGGGCGACGCGACGTCGGCATCCGTCGTCAAGACGACGAGCATCGTCGCGAGCGCGGGCGCGAGCATGCCCGCGCCCTTGGCCATCCCGCCGACGGTCACCGTCGTGCCACCGACGGCGAAGGTCGTCGCGGACTCCTTGCGGACGCTGTCCGTCGTACGGATGGCGTCGGCTGCATCGGCTCCGCCAGCGGGACTCAATGCGGACGTTGCGTTCGCAAGGCCGGGCACAAGCCGGTCCATCGGGAGTGGTACGCCGATGAGCCCCGTCGACGCGAGCGCAACTTCCGCGGCGTCGATGCCGAGCAGGTCGGCTGCACACTCGGCGGTCTTGCGCGCATCGCTGCGGCCGGCCTCGCCGGTGCACGCGTTCGCGGACCCGGAGTTGAGGACGACCGCCCGCACGCGACCCGCGCTGACTACGGGCCGCGTCCACTGCACCGGCGCGGCCTGCACGGTGTTGCTCGTGAACACAGCGGCCACCGCGGCGCCGGTGTCGTTGACGACGAGAGCGAGGTCCGGCCGGGCGCTGCGGCGCAGCCCGGCGCTGATGCCGGCGGCCCGGAAGCCACGCGCCGCCGTGACACCCGCCGTCACGGCGCGACGCCAGCGGCGGTGAGCCCGGCGGTCTCGTCGAGACCGAGCATGAGGTTCGCGCACTGCACGGCTTGGCCGGCGGCGCCCTTGCCGAGGTTGTCGATGGCGGCGACGACGACGGCCCGGCCCGCGTGCGCGTCGGCGACGACCTGCAGGTGACACGCGTTCGACCCGAGCGTCGCGGCGGTGTGCGGCCATGCGTCGTCGGCGAGCACGTGCGCGAACGGCTCACCGTCGTATGCATCGCGCATCGCCCCGCAGAGGTCTGGCGTGTCCACCCCGTCAGCGAGCGGCGCGGTGCAGGTGGCGAGAATCCCGCGCGACATCGGGACGAGCAGCGGCGTGAAGCTCACGCGGACCTTGGCTGTGGTGAGCCGCGAGAGCGTCTGCTCGATCTCCGGCGTGTGCTGGTGGGTCCCGACGCGGTACGCCGACACGTCGCCGATCACTTCG
>JBHELW010000140.1:0-3894 GCA_046262915.1 Mycobacteriales bacterium
AGAGCGGGAGTACTGGCGGGTCGAGGCGGCCGCGGGCCGGACATTCGGCACCGGGGTCTACGACCTGTGCCTCGACATGAGCCGCGGCGGCTGGTTCCTCGCTCGCGCGGTCGACTGACGTGCCGACGATGACGATCGCGACGGCGCGCGCTACCGATCCCGCCGTGGCGGCGCTGCTCACCGCGGCGCGTGCGCAACTCGGCGACGCCGCCCGGGCGCGAGTGCCGGCGGACCGTTACGCCGCGGCGCACTTGGCCGCACTGCGCGCCGCGGCGGCCGTGCTCGCGGCCGGGGCGCGGCCGGCGCCACCCGGGGTCCGCCGGTCCCGTCCGGTCAGTGCGTGGGCGCTGCTGCCCGACGTAGCGCCGGAGCTGCGCGAGTGGGCCGCGTTTTTCGCTGCCGGCGCGCGCAAGCGCGCGGCAGCGGAAGCCGGGCTGCCCGGTGCCGTCACCACCCGCGAAGCCGACGACCTGGTCCGCGACGTCGAGTCATTCCTCGCGCTCGTCGAGACGAAACTCACGGCTGCACATCACCGCTCCGCCAGCGCGTAGCCGCGCCGATGAGTGACCCGTTCGTCCACCTGCACGTCGCGTCCGGCTACTCGCTGCGCCACGGCGCGTCGCTCCCGGAAGTGCTCGTCGAACGCGCGGTCGATCACGGCATGGACGCGCTCGCGCTGACCGACCGCGACGGTGTCTACGGCGTGGTCAAGTTCGCGGTCGCCTGCCGCGACGCCGGGATCAAGGCCGTCCTCGGTGTCGACCTCGCCGTCGATACGACGGACGCGGCCCGGCCGCAGCCGAGTCGCGGACGCACGAGCCCGGTGCGCGGTGGCGGCTGGGTCGACGACGACGCGCCACGCATCACGCTGCTCGCCCAGGACACGCCCGGCTGGGCCGCGCTGTGCCGCCTGGTCAGCGCCGTGCACCTCGGCGGTGAGCGCGGCAAGCCGGTCGCGACGCGCGCGCAGATCGCCGAGTTCGCCGCGTCCGGTCGGCTGCTCGCCCTGATCGGCCCGGGCTCCGACGTCGGTCGTGCCGTGCAGGCGCGTCGCCCCGACCTCGCGGCATCACGGCTGGCTGCCTGGCGCGCGGTGTTCGCGCCCGAGGACCTTTTCCTCGAAGTCGTGCACCACATCGGGCCCGGTGACGTGGCGCGTGCCGCGCGGCTCGTCGCGTTCGCGGACGAGGTCGGGGTGCCCGCGGTGCTCACCAACGCCGTGCGCTACGCCGACCGATCCGACGCCCCGACCGCTGACGTCCTCGACGCGGCGCGCCGGCTGGTCGCACTCGACGTACGACACGTCGACCGGGTCAACGCGGAGGGCTACCTCAAGTCGGGCAAGGAGATGGCGCTCGTCGCCGAGGACCTCGGCCGCCCCGACCTGCTCGCGCGGTCGCGGATGATCGCGGAGCGCTGCACGGTCGACCTGGGGCTCGACTCCGTCCACTTTCCCGAGCTCGAGGTTGCCGCGACGTCCGGGGGCGCCGACGCCGACGCCGTGCTCCGGGCGCGGTGTCGCGCCGGGTTCGCGCGTCGCGGCGTGCGCGACACGCGTGCCGCGCGCGACCGGCTCGACGCCGAGCTCGACGTCATCCGCGGGCTCGGCTACCCGACGTACTTCCTCACCGTTGCCGACGTCGTCGACCTCATCAAGAAGATGGACGTGCGTTGCGCGGCGCGCGGCTCGGGCGCCGGCAGCTTCGTCAACTACCTGCTCGGCGTCTCCGACGTCGACCCGCTCGCGCACGGACTGCTGATGGAGCGGTTCCTCTCGCCGCTACGCCACGCGTTGCCGGACGTCGACGTCGACGTGGAGTCGGCGCGGCGCACCGAGGTCTACGAGGCGATCCTCGCCCGCTACGGCGGCGAGCGCTGCGCGTGCGTGTGCATGCTCGACACCTACCGCGCGCGGCACGCGATCCGCGACGTCGGTGCCGCGCTCGGGCTGCCACCTGGCGAGATCGACACCGTGGCCAAGGCGTTCCCGCATGTTGCGGCGCGCCACATCCGCGACGCGCTGGACGAGCTGCCGGAGCTGCGCGCGAGCCGGCTCTCCGACGGTCAGCTCGACCTGCTGTTCACGCTGGCGCAACGGCTCGATGGGCTGCCGCGGCACATCGCGCTGCATCCTTCCGGCGTACTGCTTTCCGACGCCACGCTGCTCGACCGAACGCCGGTCGAGTCGAGCTTCCTCGGCTTCCCGATGAGCCAGTTCAACAAGGACGACGTCGAGGTGCTCGGGCTGCTCAAGCTCGACGTGCTCGCGGTGCGGCTGCAGTCGGCGATGGCGCACGCGACCGGTGAGATCGCCCGCGTCGACGGTGTGCAGGTTGACATCGACGCGATCCCGCGCGACGACCCCGCGACGTTCGAGCTCATCCAGTCGACGCGCACGCTGGGCTGCTTCCAGATCGAGTCGCCGGGGCAGCGCGAGCTCGTCGGCAAGTTCGCGCCGGAGACGTTCGCCGACATCGTCATCGACATCTCGCTGTTCCGGCCGGGGCCGGTGAAGAGCGACATGGTCGTGCCGTTCCTGCAGGCGCGGCAGGGCTGGCGGCCGCCCGACTATCTGCACTCCTCGCTGCGCCCGTTTCTCGCCGAGACCTACGGCGTGGTGGTCTTCCACGAGCAGGTGCTGCAGCTGGTCGCAACGGTGACCGGGTGCACGCTGGCCGAGGCCGACGAGATACGCCGTGACCTCGGCGACGCCGACGAGCACCCGCGCATCCGCGCGTGGTTCTGCGCCGCATCGCTCGCGCGTGGCTACACCGCCGACGAGACCGCGCGCATCTGGGACGTGCTCAAGGCGTTCGCGTCCTTCGGCTTCTGCAAGGCGCACGCCGCGGCCTTCGCGTTGCCGACGTACCAGTCGGCGTGGCTCAAGGCCCACCATCCCGCGGCGTTCCTGGCCGGCGTGTTGACGCACGACCCCGGCATGTACCCGAAGCGGCTCATCCTCGACGACGCGCGCCAGTTCGGCATCGCGATCCTGCCGCTCGACGTCAACCGGTCCGACGCCGACTACCGCGTTGAGCGGGTCGCGACCTACGACGAGCCGCCACCGGCGATCCTCGGTGCACCGCCGCGCGCGCAGCCCGACCACCCGCCCGACGCGCGGAGCTATGGCATCCGCATCGGGTTGGCAGATGTGAAGGGCATCACCGACGCCGAGGTCGCGCGGATCGTCGCCGGCCGTCCCTACGGGTCGCTGTCGGACTTCTGGCACCGCGCCGCCGTATCGCGGCCGATCGCCGAGCGGCTCGTCGTCGCGGGCGGCTTCGACGGGCTCTACGGGCTCGGCTCGACAACACCGGTACGTCGTCGTGGCCGCGTGACTAGGCGCGACCTGCTGCTGCAGCTCGCCGAGCTCGACACGTTCACCCGCGCGACCACCCGCGGCGTCCGCGCATCACCACGCGGGCAAAACGACACAACCACCACCACACAACTTGCGCTGGAGCTGGGCGACGACCCGGGTGACGTCGGGTCGACGGGGCTGCCCGAGATGACCTCGGCGGAGCGAGTCCGCGCCGAGCTCGAGGTGCTCGGGCTGGACGTGAGCCGGCACGTCCTCGACTTCCACGAGCCGTTCCTGCGCGACGTCGGCATCACGCGGGCGTGCGACCTGCTGCGCTGCCGCAACCACGCCGAGATCCTCGTCGCCGGCGTCAAGGTCGCGACCCAGACTCCACCGGTGCGCTCGGGGCGACGCGTGGTCTTCGTCACGCTCGACGACGCGACCGGTCCGCTCGATGCGACGTTCTTCGAAGACGCACAGGCCGGCTATGCCGCGACGGTGTTCCACTCGTGGTTGCTCGTGATCCGCGGCACGGTACGGCGGACCGGACCGCGCGGCGTATCGCTGAACGCCAGCGGCGCGTGGGAGCTGCC
>JBHELW010000141.1:0-2099 GCA_046262915.1 Mycobacteriales bacterium
GTGCCGAGCAAAGCGGGTGGCAGGTTGTCGACGACGAACCAGCCCTGGTCCTCCAGGCATTTCGCCGCTTCGCTGCGACCGGCACCGGACAGGCCGGTGATGATCGTGAGGTCGAGCACACCCGAGAGGATGCCAGTTACACGGGCGCTCGTTCGTTGCGGTCGTCGAGGATCTCGCCGGTCCCGACGTTCACCGCCGGCGCCGGCGTCGTCACGGCCAGTGCCGCGGCGATCGTCTCGGCCGTCTTCCGGCCGATCCCGGGCGTCTCGGCGATCTCCGCGGGAGTCGCCGCGCGCAGGCGTTTCAGCGAACCGAACCGCGTCAGCAGGGCCTTGCGGCGCGTCTGACCGAGGCCGGCAATGCCGTCCAGCGCGCTCGTCGTCATCGACGCGCTGCGCTTCTGCCGGTGGTAGGCGATGGCGAACCGGTGCGCCTCATCGCGCACCCGCTGCAACAGGTAGAGCGCCTCGCTCGCGCGCGGCAGCACGACGGGGCCGGCGCGGTCCGGCAGCCACACCTCCTCCAGCCGTTTCGCCAGCCCGCACAGCGCCACGTCGTCTACGCCGAGAGCGCGCATCGCCCGCGCGGCCGCGGCCACCTGAGCGGGTCCCCCGTCGACGACGACCAGGTTCGGTGGGTAGGCGAACTTGCGCTTGCGCGTCGGATCCTCGTCGGGCTCGGCCGCCGCGAGGTCGAGCTCGCCCGTCCGGCGGCGCTCCTCGACGTAGCGGCTGAAGCGCCGGTGCAGCACCTCGTACATCGCCGCGACGTCGTCCTGCCCCGCCGTCCGACGCACGGCGAAGCGGCGGTACTCGCTCTTGCGCGGCAGCCCGTCCTCGAACACGACCATGGACCCGACGACGCTCGTCCCCTGCAGGTTGGAGATGTCGAAGCACTCGATGCGCAGCGGCGCGTCGAGCATGCCGAGCGCTTCCTGTAGCTCACCCATCGCCTTGCTGCGCGCGGTGAGATCGCCGGCGCGGCGCAGCTTGTGCAGCTGGAAAGCCTGTGCGGCGTTGCGGCCGACGGTTTCCAGGAGCGCTCTCTTGTCACCGCGGTGCGGCACGCGGATCTCGACCTTGCTGCCGCGGAGCGTGCACAGCCACTCGGCGACCGTCGCGACATCGTCTGGCAGCACCGGCACGAGGACTTCGCGGGGCACGTCGTCGCCACGCGCCCCGCCGTAGAGCTGCTCGAGGAAGGACTCCACGAGTGCGGCGGTGTCGAGGTCCTCCACCTTGTCGACGACCCAGCCGCGCTGGCCGCGCACCCGGCCGCCGCGGACGTAGAACACCTGCACCGCCGCCTCGAAGGCATCCTCGACGAGGTTGACGACGTCGGCGTCGGTGCCGTCGGCGAGCACGACGACCTGCCGCTCCATCGCGCGGGTCAAGGCACCGATGTCGTCGCGGATGCGCGCGGCGCGCTCGAACTCCAGCACGTCGGACGCCGCGGCCATCTCCTTCTCCAGGCGGCGCAGCATCTCGGCGGTGCGCCCCGCCATGAAGTCGCAGAAGTCCTCGGCGATCGCGCGGTGCTGCTCGGCGTCGACGCGACCGACGCAGGGCGCCGAGCACTTGTCGATGTAGCCGAGCAGGCAGGGCCGGCCGACCTGCCGCGCGCGCGTGAAAACACCGTTCGAGCAGGTGCGCACCGGGAACACGCGCAGCAGCAGGTCGAGCGTCTCGCGGATCGCCCACGCGTGCGCGTAGGGGCCGAAGTAGCGCACGCCCTTTCGCCGCGGCCCGCGCATGACCATCGCGCGCGGGTAGTCCTCATCCAGCGTCACCGCGAGGCTCGGGTAGGACTTGTCGTCGCGGTAGCGCACGTTGAAGCGCGGGTCGAACGACTTGATCCAGTTGTACTCGAGCTGCAGCGCCTCGACCTCGTTGGCGACGACGGTCCAGTCGACCGCCGACGCGAACTCGACCATTGTGCGGGTGCGCTGATGCAGGTGGCGGACGTCCTGGAAGTACGACGAGAGCCGGCTGCGCAGCGACTTCGCCTTGCCGACGTAGATCACCCGGCCGTCGCGGTCGCGGAACCGGTAGACGCCCGGTGCGTCGGGGATGGAGCCCGGCGCGGGCCGGTAGCTCGCC
>JBHELW010000142.1:0-1301 GCA_046262915.1 Mycobacteriales bacterium
GTCGATGCGGACTCGCTCCGCGCGACGGTCCGGTCGCGCTCCTACGTCGCGGTGCTGGCCGCCACGGAGCGCGCTGCGCTGCTCGCCGAGGTCGACGAGCTCACCCGCAGCCACCCGCAGCTCGCCGGACGCGAGCAGTTCACGCTGCCTTACCGCACGGTCGCTTTCCGCCTCCGCCGCGTACCCTGACGACGTGGCGCACCTCGACGTCGTACGCGCAGGAACAGTGCCGTACGAGGTCGCGTGGGGCTGGCAACGGACGCTCGCGGAGCGCCGCGCGGACGGCGACATCGGTGACGTGTGCCTCCTGCTCGAGCACCCGTCCGTCTATACCGCCGGCCGGCGTACCGACGTATGGGAACGCCCCACCGACGGCACACCCGTCATCGACGTCGACCGCGGCGGCAAGATCACCTGGCACGGTCCCGGGCAACTCGTCGGCTACCCGATCGTCTCGCTCGAGCCGGTCGTCGACGTCGTCGCCTACGTGCGCCGCCTCGAGGACGCACTCATCGGCGTCTGCGCAGAGTTCGGAGTCACCGGAGTCCGCGTCGAGGGGAGGTCGGGAGTGTGGGTCACGGCCGCGGCGGGGTTGGGGCCCCGCTTCGCGGAGGAGCGTGGGGCTGGGGCCCCACGCGGGGAAAGCAAAGTTGCTGCTATTGGGGTCCGGGTCGCGCGTGGGGTCACGATGCACGGCTTCGCGCTGAACTGCGATGCCGACCTCTCGGCGTTCGACCGCATCGTGCCGTGTGGCATCCGCGACGCCAGCGTGACGTCGCTGTCTCTGCTCACCGGGCGTCAGGTCACGACTGACGACGTGGCGCCGCTCGCCGCGCGCGAGCTGGCCAAGGTGCTTGATCGCGAAGCCCGCGAGTCGTCGCTGGCCGCGCTCGGGATCGCGGAGCTCGTCGATGCCTGACGTGGCGCCCAACGGACGCAAGCTGCTCCGACTCGAGGCGCGCAATGCGGAGACGCCGATCGAGCGCAAGCCGCCGTGGCTCAAGGTGCGCGCGGCGATGGGACCGGAGTACGTCGCGCTGCGCGGTCTCGTCGAGAGCGAGGGCCTGCACACCGTCTGCCAAGAGGCGGGCTGTCCCAACATCTACGAGTGCTGGGAGGACCGCGAGGCGACGTTCCTCATCGGCGGCGACCAGTGCACGCGGCGCTGTGACTTCTGCCAGATCGACACCGGCAAGCCCGCGCCACTCGACCGCGACGAGCCGCGTCGGGTCGCGACGTCGGTGCAGGCCATGGGGCTGCGCTACGCGACGGTGACGGGCGTTGCGCGCGACGACCTCGAC
>JBHELW010000143.1:0-2232 GCA_046262915.1 Mycobacteriales bacterium
CGGCTCGTCACGACGTTCATGGGCTTCGGCATCCTCGGGCTCGAGTACGAGATCGCGCCCGACCGTGTCTTCCTGCTCAACCCCGGGCAGTCGCTCGACGTCGGCGACCGGTTGCTCACGGCGTTCCGCCCGCCGGTCTACGACAGCCCGGCGACGACCGGCTTCAGCGACGGGCTCACCGGCACGCTGTTTACGTCGGACTGCTTCGGTGCGCCGCTGGCGGACGTTGAGACCGCGGTCGTCGACGACATCGCCGCGGTGCCGACCGACGAGCTGCTCGCCGGTCAGCGCCTCTGGGTGACGGCGGACAGCCCGTGGGTGGCCGGCGTCGACCGCGCGCGGTTCCGCGCGTCGCTCGAGCCGCTGCGCGCGCTCGACCCGCCCGTGGTGCTTAGCACCCACCTGCCGCCCGCGCACCGGGCGATGCCGCGCTTGCTCGACATGCTGGCGAACGCACCCGAAGCGGACAGCTGGGTCGGTCCGGACCAGGCCGCGATCGAGGCGATGCTCGCCGGGATGGAGCCCGCGCCGGTCCCGGCCTGATCGACACGCGGCCGCCCGCCGTAGCGAACTTTGAAGTTCGCCAGGCGTAAGCACCGCACCTCGAGCGCAAAGTTCGCCGGCAGTCGTTCGTATGCTCGCGTGACATGACGATTCGCATGGACAACGTGCTCGTCGTTGTCGAGGACCTCGAGGCCGCCAAAGCGTTCTTCGCCGAGCTCGGCATGGAGCTGGAAGGCGAGACGACGGTCGAGGGGCCGTGGGTGGACAGCGTTGTCGGGCTGGACGGCGTTCGCGCCGACATCACCATGATGCGGACCCCGGACGGCCACGGCGGGGTCGAGCTAACGAGGTTTCACACGCCGCCGGCGGTCAGATCCGAGCCGGCAAGCGCGCCGTCCAACACGCTCGGCTTACGCCGCATCATGTTCGACGTCGACGACGTCGACGACGTCGTCGCCCGCCTGCGCAAGCACGGTGCGGAGCTCGTCGGCGAGATCGCGCAGTACGAGGACAGCTACCGACTCTGCTTCGTGCGCGGCCCCGAGGGCATCATCATCGGAGTGGCCCAGCAGCTCAGCTGAAGCTTCCGGGACGGCGTCAAATCACGCGGTCTGGGTGGCGAATGTCGCGTATATGAGTACAAACGCCACCCAGAGGAGCAGTTCCGGCCCGTCGGGGTGGTGCCAGCTACTTCGCGCGGGCTTCGGCCAGTCCGCGCTTCCACAGACGCTCCGTGCGCGCAGTGGCAACGATCATGAAAGGAAGAGACGCGCCGATCGCGACAATGCCCACGACTTCGGCAGCGTGGTGCGACGCGAACCACACGATGTTCGCGGTAAGGGATCCCGCGGCCAACAGCCCGAGACCGATCAACGATGGCCGGCGGCCGGCCTGCGCCGCCGCAATATACGTGTCCCACCGTGCGGATCCGCGCAGCGCCCGGGCCCAGAAAGCGCTGCCCATGCCGTTCGGCGAGCGGAGCACCCTCACGAACAGCACGGCCGCGAGAACTGTCGGCAGGACGAGCGGCATGCGCGCACGGTACGCGCGCTCTGTTAGCCGGTCCACTATCGGGACGGCCACGCGCAGATCGCACCAGCGCCGACCCGCCGGTGTCGACGCGATTTCCGCAGCGCCGCGGTGGGCTGGGTGGTGAATGTCGCGAATATGAGTACATACGCCACCCAGCGAGCGAAGGAGTCGTCGCGCGTGGAGCCACAGCGTTCGAACGTCGTGCTGCTGGGCGTCGTTGCCTTCTGGAGCGGCATGGCGCAGGAGATGGTCTATCCGCTCGTCCCGGCGCTCGTCGTGGTGACGCTGCACGGGTCGCGCACGATGCTCGGTCTCGTCGAGGGCACGCTCGTCGTCGCCGTCACCGTCGCGCGGCTGCTCAGCGCGCGCTGGCTCGACCGCGGCGCGTCGCCGCGACGACTGACTCGCATCAGCTACGCCGTATCGCTCGTGTCTCGGCCACTGCTCGCGCTCGCGGGTGCGGTGCCCGTCGTGCTCGCGCTGCGCACCGCCGACGGGCTCGGCAAGGGCGGCAAGGACGCGCCGCGGGACACGCTCGTCGCGGCGTATGCGACCGAGACGCGCGCTGGGCGGTCCTTCGGGATCCAGCGACTGCTCGACACGCTTGGGTCGGTCGCCGGTCCGCTCGCTGCGGGCGCGGTGCTGCTCGCGCTCGGCCGCGGCGACCGTGGGTTGCGCGTGGTCTTCGCCCTCGCC
>JBHELW010000144.1:0-9604 GCA_046262915.1 Mycobacteriales bacterium
TCCCAGCGCGTCCCCATGTAGAGCCGCCGGTACCGCGACTTGGTGAGCGACTCCCAGTAGCGGTACTGCGTGTCCTGCTTGACGTTCCAGTCGCCCCAGTTGCCGGACACGAGGACGGGGATCGTGACCTTGCGCGCGTCCATGGTGTAGTCGCGCTCCTGCCAGAACGCGGTGTAGTCCGGGTTGAAGCCGTAACCGTTCTGCACGTGCTTGAGCTCGTCGCACGGGGTGATCGCTGTCGTGAACCGCTCCTGCCAGTCCGGATCGCTTACGTCGAGCGGCGGCGGCGTGGAGATACCGAAGTCGAAGGCCACGGGGGTGTCGAAGCCCTGCTCGTCGATGACGACACCGGGGTTCTCATGCCCGAACCGCTCGTTGTTCAGCGTGTAGCGGACACCGCCGGAGTAGGCGTAGTCGTACCAGCGTGAGATCGCGGCCTCGGGGACGATCGTCGCGAGGTGCGGCGGGCGCGTGCCCGCGGTCGCCATCGCGGTCGTCCCGTCGTAGGACCCGCCGATCATGCCCACCTTGCCGGTTGACCAGGGCTGGCGGGCGATCCACTCGACGATGTCGTAGCCCGTTCGCTTCTCGCGTGCGCCGCCGTAGTCGTAACACCCGCCGGAGTTGCCCGTACCGATGACATCAGCGCCGATGCGCACGTACCCCTGCTTGGTCCACGTGTTGTCCGCGGCGGGCCGACCGCTCAGCGTCCCGTAGTACGGCGAGTAGGTGAGCACGGCGGGTGCGCGGACGGTCTTGCCGCCGAGCGTGGGGTGCACAGCCGTGACGAAAATCTTCGCGTCGCGGGTCGCCACGACGTAGGTCTTCACTTCGCTGCCGTAGGTCGCGGCCCGCGAGGGCGCCGCCAGGACCCCCGCCACGAGTGCTACCGCAGTGCACAGCGCAGCCCGCCATCGCGATCGCATGTGCACGCGATTCGACGTGCGGGCCAAACCCCCCTGCTCAGTCGCCGGTGAGCTCGGCGACGACCAGCTCGGCAATCTGCAATGTGTTGAGAGCCGCGCCCTTGCGCAGGTTGTCGCCGCACAGGAAAAGGTCGAGTGCCTTTGGGTCGTCGAGCGCGCGGCGGATACGGCCGACCCACGTCGGGTCGGTTCCCACCGCATCTGCGGGCGTCGGGAACTCGAAGCGCTCGGGGTCGTCGCACAGCACTATCCCCGGCGCATCGCGCAGCAGCTGCTGTGCAGCGGGCGCGTCCACCGGGTCGGCGAAGCTCGCGTGCACCGCGACCGAGTGCGTGGTCACCACCGGCACCCGGACGCAGGTGGCCGAGACGGGCAGCTGCGGGAGGCCGAGGATCTTGCGCGTCTCGTTGCGCACCTTGAGCTCCTCGGACGACCAGCCGTTCTCGCGCAGCGATCCGGCCCAGGGGATGACGTTCAGCGCCAACGGCGCGGGGAACGGCCCGGTGTCGGAGATGACGCGGCGGAGGTCACCCGCGCGGCTGCCGAGAGTGTGGTCGCCGGCAACCTTGTCCACCTGTTCCCGCAGCGCGTCGACGCCCGCCTGTCCCACACCCGACGCCGCCTGGTATGACGCGACGACGAGCCCGGTGAGGGTCCACGCGTCGTGCAGCACCTTGAGCGCGAGGACCATCGACAGCGTCGTGCAGTTGGGGTTGGCGATGATGCCCTTCGGGCGGTCTAGGGCAGACGTCGCGTTGATCTCCGGGACGACGAGCGGCACGTCCGGGTCCATCCGGAAAGCGCCCGAGTTGTCGACGACGACCGCACCCCGCTCGACCGCGACGGGACACCACTGCGCCGAAACCTCGTCGGGCACGTCGAAGACCGCGATGTCGACGCCGTCGAAGACCTCCGCCGTCAGCGCGCGGACCTCGACATCGACGCCGCGCACGGCCAGCCGCCGCCCCGCAGAGCGCGCGGAGGCGATCAGCCGGATCTCGCCGTAGACGTCCGCGCGCTCGTCGATGATCGAGCGGAGCACCGTTCCGACCGCACCCGTCGCGCCGACGACGGCGAGCGTCGGCTTGCTCGTCACGTTGGCCACGAACGCGCCGCGGCGGGGGTGACGCCCTCGACCCCGGCCAGCGACCCGTCTGCCGACCCGAGGTCGAACGCGTCGTGGATCGCGATCACGGCCGCCGGGACGTCGATGTCACGGCATACGACGGAGATGCGAATCTCGGACGTCGAGATGATCTCGACGTTGACGTTCGCGCGCGCGAGGGCCTCGAACATCGTTGCGGAGACTCCCGGGTGGCTCTTCATGCCCGCACCGACGAGTGACACCTTGCCGACGTGGTCGTCGTAGAGCAGCGACTCGAAACCAACCTCACCTTGCACGCGCGCGAGGGCGCGCAACGCGGTGTCACCGTCGTCCTTGGGCAGCGTGAAGGAGATGTCCGTGCGCGCGGTCGTCGCCTGGCTGATGTTCTGCACGATCATGTCGATGTTGATCTCCGCGTCGGCCAGGGCGCGGAAGATCGCGGCCGCCTCGCCCGGCTTGTCGGGGACGCCCGCAACGGTGACCTTCGCCTCGCTGCGGTCATGCGCGACGCCCGAGATGATCGCCTTCTCCACGCGCTCGCCTTCCATTACCCAGGTGCCGGCCTCGGCGGTGAACGACGACCGGACGTGAATCGGGATGTTCTGCCGCCGCGCGTACTCGACGCAGCGCAACACGAGCACGCCGGCGCCGCTGGCCGCCATCTCGAGCATCTCCTCGTAGGAGATGAGCGCGATCTTGCGCGCGTGCGGCACGAGCCGCGGATCGGCGGTGTAGACGCCGTCGACATCGGTGTAGATCTCGCACACCTCGGCTCCGAGAGCTGCGGCGAGCGCCACGGCGGTCGTGTCCGAGCCACCGCGGCCGAGTGTGGTGATGTCCTTCGAGTCGCTCGACACGCCCTGGAAGCCAGCGACGATAACGATGGAACCCTCGCCGAGCGCGCCCTGAATGCGGCCCGGCGTGATGTCGACGATCCGCGCCCGGCCGTGCGACGAGTCGGTGATGATCCCGGCTTGCGACCCGGTGAACGACCGCGCCTCCAGGCCGAGGTTGGCGATCGCCATCGCGAGCAGCGCCATCGAGATGCGCTCACCCGAGGTGAGCAGCATGTCGAGCTCCCGCCCCGGCGGCAACGGCGAGATCTCCCGCGCCAGAGTGATCAGCTCGTCCGTTGTGTCCCCCATCGCGGACACGACGGCGACGACGTCATTGCCCGCGCGCTTCGCGGACACGATGCGCTCGGCGACCCGCTTGATCCGCTCCGCGTCGGCGACCGAGGACCCGCCGTACTTCTGTACGACGAGGGCCACGACGGATGCTCCAAGCGGTGAGGGACGTTGCTCCCGTTGGTCGAGTCTACCGGCGCAGACGCCTCTCGGACCTCGTGCGCATGCCACGATCGACCGTGTGAGAACGCCTGCGCTGTGCGCCGCGCTGTTGCTTGCTACGGCTTGCCGGCACCAGGCGCCGGCGCCGGAGCCCGTCGCGCTTACGGCGGCGCAACAACACCTCGTCGCCGTCGCCCAGGCGGCGGCGAGCGCGACCTACACGGCGAGGTACTCGTTCGCGGAGCCGGCCACGAAGGACACCGGGACGATCCGCATCGCGGCTGCGCCACCGCAGTACCGCGTGGACATCGCAACGGCGGGCAAGACTGCGACGTTCATCGCGTCGCGCCGCGGGACTTACTCGTGCGCGTCGTCGCGCGCCGCCACGAAGAAGCCGACGTGCCTGCTCGTCGCGCGACCCGGAGAGCCGGTGCCGGACACGTTCGACCCCGGAATCGAGCACCTGTTCTCGGACGCCGTAATCGAGCTCGCTGGCAACCCGACGCACTACTCCGTCGCCGAGCTCGCGCCGCGGGTCGGCGGCGGCGCGGTGCCGTTCGCGCGCTGCTTCCGCGTGAACCGGTCTGGGTCGGCGCAGCCGTCGCCGGTCAATGACCCGGCGGGGTTCGAGACCGGCGATTACTGCTTCGCCGACCAGGGGGTGCTCGTGTCGGCGCGCGTGGCGACCGGGACGCTGTTGCTCATCCGGCTCGGACCGGCACCCGCCGCGCGCGAGTTCACGCCGCCGGCGCCGGCCGCCGTTCTCCCGAGCTTGCCGGCCGGCCCGTCCTGACGCGGCTCATACGTCGAGCAGCCGGCGACCTTCGAATGCGCGCCCGAGCGTGACTTCGTCGGCGTACTCCAAGTCGCCACCGACCGGCAGCCCACTCGCGAGGCGCGTCACGCGCAGTCCCATCGGCTTGACCAGGCGCGCGAGGTAGGTCGCCGTCGCCTCTCCCTCGAGGTTCGGGTCGGTCGCCAGGATGAGCTCGGTGACCGCGTTGTCGGCGAGGCGCTTCATGAGTTCGCGAATGCGCAGGTCGTCGGGGCCGATTCCCTCGATCGGGCTGATCGCACCGCCGAGCACGTGGTAGCGCCCGCGGAACTCCCGCGTCTTCTCGATCGCGACGACGTCCTTCGGCTCCTCGACGACGCAGATGACGGCGTCATCGCGTCGCGGGTCACGACAGATGCGGCACTCGTCGGCCTCCGCGACGTTGCCGCAGGTCCGGCAGAACCGCACCTTGTCCTTCACCTCGGTGAGCACATGGACCAGGCGCTTGACGTCGGCGGGATCGGCGGCGAGCAGGTAGAACGCGATGCGCTGCGCACCCTTCGGACCCACCCCCGGCAGGCGGCCAAGCTCGTCGATTAGGTCCTGGACCGCGCCCTCGAACACCGGGGCCTAGCCGAGTCCCGGGATGCCGAGCGCACCGGCGCCCCCGGCGAGCGGCCCCATCTTGTCGGCGGCAAGGTGCTGCGCGTTACTGCTCGCGTCGCGCACCGCCGCGAGAACGAGGTCGGCCAGCGTCTCGGGGTCGTCCGGATCGATCGCGGTCGGTTCGATGCGCAGCCCGACGAGCTCGCCCGACCCCGTGACCGTCGCGGTGACCAGGCCACCACCGGATGTGCCTTGCACCTCCGCCGCGGCCAGCTCCTCCTGGGCCGCCATCAGCTGCTGCTGCATCTTCTGCGCCTGCTTCATCAGCTGCTGCATGTTCGGTGCGCCGCCAGGCGGCCCAGACCTCGCCATCGCTCTGCTCTCCCATCAGTACGGCGGCAGCCGCCGGGGCGTGCGTGGGTGACGACCGCGGTTCTACCGCGGCGCCTCTTCGATCACGGTCGCGCCCAGTCGCGATTTGAGCACCGCCACAGCCGCATCCTCGCCGCTCGCCGCCCCGTTCGACGGGACCGACGCGGGCTCCTCGTCATCAGCGGGCGCGTCGCCAGGAGCGAAGCGCGGCTCGGCGTCGGCTGCGGTCAGGACCTGTTCGCCGGCGCCGGCGACCGTCGCCTGCACCGTGACGTCGATACCGAGCACCTCGCGCATGGCGTCGCGCAGGTGATCGATGTTCGCGCCTTCCGCGAGACTGCGCGCGTGGAAGGAGTGGCGGAACTCCAACGTCACCGCGCCACCGTCTACCGCAACGACCTGTGCGTCAGCGAGCAGCGCGCGCGTCGTCTTCTTGCGCGCGCTCACGGCGTCGAGGATCTCCGGCCACACCCGGCGCACGCCGGCCGCGTCGACGATCCCGCTTACGGCGGGCGGCGACGCCTTGACCGCGGCCGGCGCCGCTTCAGCCGGCGCCGCGGGTTGCGATGCGGGTTTCCGTTGTGTCGACGCGGGGGCGGCGGCGGGCGACGAGACGTCTCTCGGCTCTGGCGCGATCGACAGCCGACGCTCCAGCCGGTCGACGCGGGCGGCGACCGCCCCACCGTCGTCGCTCGCGGCGGGCAGCAGGATCCGCGCGCAGATCACCTCGAGCATCAGCCGCGGGCTCGTCGTGCCGCGCATCTCGGTCAGGCCGGCATGCACGAGCTCCGCGGCGCGCGCGAGGTCAGCGGCGCCAATGCTCGACGCCTGGCGCGCGAGCTGCGCGAGCTGATCGACGGGGTAGTCGATCATCCCGGCCTCGGCCGCATCCGGTACTGCCTGCACGACGATGAGATCTCGCAGCCGCTCCAGCAGATCCTTCGCGAAGCGTTGCGGGTCGTGCCCGGCTTCTACCAGGCGGTTCACCGCGGTGAAGACCGCGGCGCCGTCATTCGCGGCTAGTGCGTCGACGACCTCGTCGAGCAGCGCGAGGTCGCTCACGCCCAGCAGCGACAGCGCGCGGTCGTAGGTGACCCCGGCGTCGCCGGCACCGGCCATCAGCTGGTCGAGGAGGCTCATCGCGTCGCGCGCCGATCCGGCCGCGGACCGCACGACGAGCGGCAAGGCCCGCGGGTCGACCTCGATGCCCTCGCGCTCGCAGATAGCCGCGAGGTGCAGATTGAGGACGCGCGGCGGCAGCAGCCGGAACGGATAGTGGTGCGTGCGCGACTTGATGGTGCTGATGACCTTGTCCGGCTCCGTCGTCGCGAAGACGAACTTGAGGTAGTCCGGGGGCTCCTCGACGACCTTGAGCAGGGCGTTGAAACCCTCGCGGCTCACCATGTGGGCCTCGTCGACGATGTAGACCTTGTAGCGCGCCGACGCAGGCGCGAAGAACGCGCGTTCCCGAAGGTCTCGCGCGTCGTCGACACCACCGTGGCTGGCCGCATCGAGCTCGACGACATCGAGGCTGCGGCCCTCGGTGATCGCCACGCACTGATCGCACACGCCGCACGGCTCCGGCGTAGGTCCGGACTCGCAGTTGAGCGACTTCGCGAGGATGCGCGCGCTCGACGTCTTGCCGCACCCGCGCGGACCCGAGAAGAGATACGCGTGGTGCACCCGGTTGTTACGGAGTGCCTGCTGCAACGCGTCGGTGACGTGCTCCTGCCCCACGACCTCGGCGAATGTCTGCGGTCGGTACTTGCGGTAGAGCGCCAAGCTCACGGGCGGTCCCAGGTCCGGCGGCGGGTGCGGCGGCCAAAGTTACGCCGCCGGCGAAAGGACCCCCCGCACACCCGGCAGAGCCCGCTTACCCTTGCTGCCTTCCGGCCCTGGGGGGGTTCACGGGGTGCGCGCCGTGCGGGGGGTCTGCGGCAAGTCTAGGAGCCAGCGCTTGCCGAGTGACCCGGTCGGGTAGATGCTCCTGGCACGTACCGAGTGCCCTGCCCCCGCCGCGCCGGGCGCTCTTCCCACGCAAGGCAACCGGCCCTGATCCCCCCGGGGTGCGCGTTGCCTGTCCCGGTACCCTCCGCCGCGGAGGATTCGCCTAGTTGGCCTAGGGCGCACGCTTGGAAAGCGTGTTGGGGGCAACCCCTCGCGAGTTCGAATCTCGCATCCTCCGCCAACGGCCTCAGGTCGGCACCCGTGCCGCCGATATCCCGATGGTGACGTCCCCCACGTCCGAGACGGCTCGCGCGGGAGCGCGCTCCTCGCGGCTGACGCCGACCCAGCGCGTCCTCATGCTCGACGCAGGGCTCATCATGCTCGGCGCCGCGTTCCTTATCCCGGTGCTGGCGGACTTGCACAAGCGCTACGCCGTAACGCATTTCCCGTGGTGGGCGCTCGCGGTCCTGTTCCTCGCGACGGATGTCTACGCGCTCGACGTCCCGATCCGGCGCCAACACCAGACCTACACGTTGACAGAGCTCGCGCTCGTCGTCGGGCTCTTCTTCTGTAGCCCGGCCGACCTGCTGCTCGCCCGCGGCGCGAGCACGCTGGCGTCGATGGGCTTCTGGCGGCGGCAGGAGCCGACGAAGCTGTTCTTCAACGTCTGTCAGAACTTCGTCGTCGTCGCGGGCAGCCTCTTCGTCGTACGACTAGCACTCGGCGAGACGGCCCGGCCCGGGCTGCCGCTCTGGTCGGTCGCCTACCTTGTCGCGTGCGGAGCCAGCCTCGCGTCCGCGCACACGGTCAGCCTCGCGATCCGGCTCTTCGAGGGCAGGCTGCCGCAGTCGCATGCGCGGTGGAACCGCATCGCGGCGCTGATCAGTGGCGTCGTACAGGCAACCCTCGCGTTGCTCGTCGTCGGCCTGGTCTGGGACGACACCGCTAACGTCTGGCTGCTCGGCGCGCTGGCGCTGATCATGTTCGCGTTCTTCCGCGCCTACGCCGCGCTCGTCGAGCGGCACAACAGCACCGAGCTGCTCTACGAGTTCACGCGGGTCGGCGACGGGTCGCCCACCGAGGACGAGGTCCTGCGCGCGGTCGTGCTACAGGCGCGCGACCTGATGCGGGCGGAGCGCGCCGAGATCACCTGGCTCGCGACCGACCGGGCAGCCGGCGCCACGGTCCTACGAGTGGGTGCCGACGGCGACGTGACCCGCGGCCGCGAGGACGTCGAGTCGATGGCGGCACTCGCGGCGCGTTACGGCCTGTCGGACCAGGGCTCGATCGTCCTGCCGAGGAATGTTCGCACCGCGACGAGCCGGCAGCAGCTCACCGACCATGGCGTGCGCGACGCGGCCGTCGTCGCCCTGCATGGCGAGCAGGGGGTCTCCGGCGTACTCATGGTCGCGGACCGCCTCGGCGGCGTGCGCACCTTTGGTACGGCGGAGCTGCGGCTGCTCGAGTCGCTCGCCAGCCACGCCAGCGTGTCGCTGCAAAACGCCCGCCTGATCGACCGGCTGACCCACGACGTCACGCACGACCGCCTCACCGGCCTGTCCAACCGCACGCGGTTCCAGGAGGAGGTCGATGCCGGTATCGCGGCGACCGCGCCGGGCGCGGGCCTCGCCGTGCTGCTGTTGGACCTCGACGGGTTCAAGGAGATCAACGACACCCTCGGCCACGACAACGGCGACCGCCTACTTCGCGACGTCGGCGCCCGGCTCCTCACCGGGCTGCAGCCCGGGCAGCGCCTCGCCCGCTTCGGTGGCGACGAGTTCGTCATCCTGCTACCGGACGTCGTGGACAGCGAGGACGCCATCGCGCGCGCCCGCCTGATCCAGGCGGCGCTCGAAACGCCGTATCCGTTGGGCGAGCTGAGCCTCGAGCTCCGCGCCACGACCGGCGTCGCGATGTTCCCCGCACACGGCGCGGACGGCGCGACGCTGCTGCAACGCGCCGAGGTCGCGATGTACTACGCGAAGGCAGCGGCGACGGGCGTCGAGCTCTACGCCCCCGCGCGCGACGACTACAGCCCGCGTCGCCTCGCCCTCGTCTCCGAGCTGCGCCGGGCGATCGACCAAGGCGAGCTGGTCGTCCATTACCAGCCGAAGTTCGACCTGAGCAGCGGCATGGTGACCGGCGCCGAGGCGCTCGTGCGCTGGGAGCACCCGCGCGATGGTCTGCTGTCCCCAGACCAGTTCGTGCCGGTCGCGGAGCACACCGGCCTCGTGCGGCCGCTGAGCATGCACGTCTTGGAGGCGGCGCTCGACGAGTGCCGGGTCTGGCGCGTGCGCGGCCACATGATCGGCGTCGCGGTGAACCTCTCCGTGCGCAACCTGCTCGACCTCGACCTGCCCAACAAGGTCCGCGAGCTGCTCCGCTCCGCGGGCGTCCCGCCGGTCGAGCTGACGATCGAGCTGACCGAGAGCAGCGTCATGAGCGACCCGGAGCGGGTCATCGAGGTGCTGAACCGGCTGAATGCGCTCGGCGTCCGGCTCTCCGTCGACGACTTCGGCACCGGCTACTCGTCACTGTCCTACCTCAAGCGCCTCCCCGTGCACGAGATGAAGATCGACCGCTC
>JBHELW010000145.1:0-5948 GCA_046262915.1 Mycobacteriales bacterium
TCCCGCTCGTCGACGTCCGGCACGGCGCGAAGATAGCCGAACGGCGGGCTAGACCCCGGCGTAGGAGTGCAGGCCGGAGATCCAGAGGTTGACGGCGTAGTAGGTGACCATCAGCGACGCGAAGCCGGCGATCGAGACCAGCGCCGCCTTGCGACCCCTCCACCCGGCGGTCGCGCGCGCGTGTAGGTAACCGGCGTAGACCAGCCAGGTGATGAACGACCACGTCTCCTTGGGATCCCAGCCCCAGTAGCGCCCCCACGCCGCCTCGGCCCAGATCGCGCCCGCGATAACGGCGAAGGTCCAGATCGGGAACGCCAGCGAGATGACGCCGTGCGCGACGCGGTCGATCGACGTGGCCGGCGGCAGCTTGGCGAGCAGGCCGCTGCGCTCGCCCCGCCCGGCTGGCCGGCGCTCCCACGCGTCCTTCACGAGGAACGTCGTCGTCACTGCGAAGCCGAGCATGAAGAGCCCGCTCGCGCTCATCGCCGCGACGACGTGGATCTTGATCCAGTACGAGTGCAACGCCGGCACGAGTGGCGCGGCGGGGGCGTAGAGCACGGTCGCGGCCAGCCCGAGATACAGGACGACCGGCAGCATCACGACGGCGCCGAGGTAGCGCACGTCGGACCGCGCGAGCAGAACGAGGAAGGCCGTCACCGCGACGAGACAGACGACCGATGAGAACTCGTACATGTTTCCCCACGGCACGCGGTGTGCCGCCAACCCGCGCGTGACGACGGAGCCGTTGTGCAGCGCCCAGCCGGTGACCGTCGCGACGACGCCCAGCCGGCCGGCGTACGTCGGCCAAGCGCGACGCGCCCGGGCCTGCCGTCGTGCGTTCCGCGTCTCGAGCTCGGCCGGCATGGTGTCGACAGCACCACCCGCAATGCGCGGGCGACCGGCGAGGGCGTCACGCCGCGGCCGGAACGCGGCCTCGACCGCGTAGCCGACAAGGGCGACGGCATAGCTCAGCACCGCGGCGAAGAGGAGGTCGTCGGAGAGCCGGGCGAGCCCGAGGTCGACCGTCGTGGTCACTGCTCTCCTGCCTCGTGGGGCGGTGCGCCCAAGCGCTCGGCCAGCCGCCGGAACTCCGGCGCGAAGCCGGCTTGGTCCCGGCGCGCCAGGCCGGCCAACGCGACGACGCTACCGCCGTCCGTGCCCGTCGCACGCAGCCAAACGCGCCGCCGGCGGATGCGCAGGCTCGCGACGATCCCCGTCAGCGCGAGGACGGCGAAAAGGAGTACGGCGCGCTTCGCGGGGTCGTGCGTGACCTGCAGCACGGCGTACTCCTTGTAGCCGGCCCAGGTGATCGTCGCGCCGCCCGGGAGCGGACCGAAGGTGTCGCCCGGCGCGAGGTAGCCGTCGCCGACTTTCGTCAGGCCGCGCTTGTCGAGCTCGTAGACGTTCTGCGGGATGCCGCGGTCGAGCCCGAGGTCACCGGCGTAGGTCGAGAAGGTCACCAGCGGTGCGAGGTCGTCGGGGAAGCGCGAGAAGACCTCGCCGCCCGGACCGATGCCGACAGTCGGGTAGAACGCCGCTTCGAAGCCGAGCTGCGGCAACCCGGGGGCGACGTCAGGCACCTTGACGACACCGGTCGACAGGTAGGTGCGCGTCTCGACCGGGAGGAACGGTGTCGGCGCGTCGTAGCGAACGACCCCCGCCTTGTCCTTGACGACGAAGCGCGGGGCGAACCCGTGGGAGAGCAGGTAGACCTTCGCGCCGTCGACCGCGAGCGGGTGGTTGACCCGCAGGCTGTACGCGCGCTCCGCCGCGTCGGGAGAAGGCGTCCAGTGCAATGCGGCGGCGAAGGTGCGCGGGGTGCCATCCTCCTCGTACGTCGCACGGAAGTCGTCGAGCCGCAACGTGAACGGCGCCAGCGCACTCGCGGTGGTGAGACGCCCAGGTCGCAGCGTGTCGTAGGCGATCGGCGTGTTCGTGAACGAGTCGCCCTCGACGACGAGCACGGTGCCCTTGTAGCCGAAGAGCGCGCCGCACGCGATGGCGACCAGCAGCCCGAGCAGCGAGATGTGGAAGAGCAGATTGCCGGTCTCGCGGCTGTGCCCCTTCTCCGCGGACAGCGACGACGTCGCGTCGTCGACGTCGACGCGCCAGCGGCTTCGGCGCAACCGAGCCGCGGCACCAGTGAGTGCGTCCGTGGGTGGTTCCGGCGCGGGCCACTCGACGTGGTGCGGCAGCCGGTCCAGTCGCCGCGGCGGGCGCGGCGGTCGCGCGACGAGCATGCGCGCGTGCAGACGGATGCGCGGCACCAGACACCCGATGAGCGATAGCGCGAGCAGCAGGTAGATCGCGCTGAACCACCACGACGCAAACACGTCGAAGAGCCCGAGGCGCGCGGCAACCGGCGCGAGCCGCGGATGGTCCGCGGCGTAGCGCGCGACCGCCGCGGGGTTGAGCCCCTGCTGCGGGAGGATCGAGCCAGGGATCGCCGCAAGCGCGAGACAGAACAGCAGCATCAACGCGGTGCGCATCGCCGTGAACTGCCGCCACGACAACCGCAGTGCGGCGAGGCTGCGGTTGCCGGCCCGCGGCGGCCGTGTCACTGGCCGTTCCGGTGGTGCCGCGGTCGTCGTCACAGCGGCGTCGTCACGCCGTTGATCCAGCCCTGCATCTGCGCGACGAGCTGGGTCCATGCGCCGGTGACGAGCAGCACCCCGATGACGACGAGCATGCCCCCGCCAACGCGCATGACGAGGGCGTAGTGCCGCTTGACGACCGCGAACGCGCCGGTCGCCCAGCGGAAGGCGAGCGCGGTGACGATGAACGGCACGCCGAGCCCTAGGCAGTAGGCGAACGCGAGCGCGGCGCCGCGACCGGCCGTGCCGGTGCGCTGCGCCAGCAGCAGCACGGCCGACAGCGTCGGACCGATGCACGGCGTCCAGCCGATGCCGAACACGACGCCGAGCAGTGGTGCGCCGACGAGGCCACCGCGCGCCGGCGTCGGGTGCAGCCGCGCCTCGCGGTTTACGCCGGGGAGCCACCCGAGCGCGCCCATGAAGACGAGGCCCAGGACGATGACGACGACGCCCGAGGCGCGCGAGATGACGTCGCTGTGCGTGAGCAGCAACGACCCGAACCCGCCGAACAGCGCGCCGTAGCTGACGAAGACGGCGGAGAAACCGAGGACGAACAGCAGGCCGCCCAACGCCACGCGACCGCGTCGCTGCTCGGTCTGCTCGGCAATGTCAGCGCCGGAGAGCCCGGCGACGTAGGACAGGTAGCCGGGCACGAGCGGGAGCACACAGGGCGAGAGGAACGACACCAGGCCCGCGAGTAGCGCGATCGGCGCGGCGAGCAGGAACGGGCCGGACCGCACCGTGTCCGCGACGCCCGCGGCGACGATCACGCCGGCGGCTCGGCTGCGACGCGCTGCACCACCGGGAGGAGCTCGCGCGCGGTGGTCCCGCCGTAGAAACGTGCCGCGACCCGGCCCTGCGCGTCGAGGACGAGCGTTGTCGGCAGCGCCTGCAGCGACACGTCACGGAAGCGCGCGGCGACGTGGTACGCGTGGTCGAAGAGGCTCGGGTAGGTCACCGCGTAGCGCCGCACATGCGCCAGCGCGTTCGCGCGGGTGTCCTTCACGTCGACGCCGACGACGTGCACTCCGGCCGTGCGCGTGGCCGCCGCCACCCGGAGCAGCTGCGGCTGCTCGGTCTTGCACGGCGCGCACCACGACGCCCAGAAGTTGACGACGACGACACCCCCGCGCCACGTCGCGAGGTCGAGCTGACCCCCGTCCAGCGTCTCGCCCTTGACGGCAGGCGCGAGCCGGCGCGATTCGGGCGCGATAAACGCGTCAGCTCCACCGCTGACGACCCGAGTCGACCCCGCCGCGGCGTCGACGGCATCGTGCGTCCCGGCGCAGCCGGCGAGGGCGATCGCGGCGGCGGTGACGAGCAACGGCGTCGGCCATCGCGTCCGGTTTGCCACGCCCGTAGTATCCCTGGCGTGGGCAGCCTGCTCGGACGCTCGGAGTGGCTCAAGGCCATCGTCTTCTCGATGGCGTGCACCTTGCTGTTCCTCATCTTCTTCGCCGCCATCCCGTCCGCGTTCATCTCGTGGACCGACGGGATCTCGCTGGTGACGTCGCACTCGGCCGGCACCGCGCTGGGCCCGCGCATCCGCGACGTGTTCGTCGTGGGCTACTACGGAGCGATCACGCCGGTGACGTTCGTGCTCTTCTCGCTCTACCAGCGGATGCACCCGGTCAACGCCGACCCCGACGAGCCCAAGCGCGAGTCCGGCGGATACCGGTAGCCCGCGATGACTGACCAGCGCGTCCAGTTCTACGACGACTACACGCTGGGCACCGTCGACCCGAACTGGCTCCAGGAGCGGGTCAAGCCCAAGCGGCACGTGGCCCTCGCGCCGGAGCTGTGCATCCTGTGTCGCGCGTGCGAGGACGTCTGTCCGTGGGAGTGCATCTTCATGCTCGCGCCGGACGTCGTGCAGGACGCCGAGAACGCGGAGCTCAAGACGCTGTCGCAGACCGCGGGCGCGATCTTCATCATCGACGACAACGAGTGCACGCGCTGCGGCATCTGCATCGACCGATGCCCGCCCGGCGCGCTGTACTACTCCAAGATCGGTGAGGCCGCACCACGGAAGCGGGCGGCAGCGCACTAGGCCACTAGGCTGCCGTCGCTGACGCAGCCCAACTCCGCAGGAGGCAGCACGTGGCCGACGGGCCAAGCCTGAAGGAGCGCGCCGAGGAGGCGCGGGGCCACCTCATCGAGATGCTCAAGCCGAAGGACCCGCGCGAAGGCGCGGTGTGGAAGTCGATCTTCCGTCCCGGCTCGATCTACCGCCCGGGCTACCGCGACACGTCGCGCGACCGCGCGCTCGCGACGATGAACAACGTCCTCTACCACCTGCATCCCGTGAAGCTGAAGCGCCACGGGCTCAAGCTGACCTACACCTACTGTCTCGGCGGTTTGTCGTTCTTCCTCTTCATCCTGCTGACCGTCACCGGCATCTACCTGATGTTCTTCTACCGGCCGTCGGCCGGCTTCGGCCAGGAGCTCGCATACCGCGACATCCAGTCGCTCTCTGCCGGTGTGACGTTCGGGCAACTGGTCCGCAACATGCACCGCTGGGCCGCGCACGCGATGGTGTTCTCGGTGTTCTTGCACATGGCGCGCGTCTTCTACCACGGTGCCTACAAGGCGCCGCGCGAGTTCAACTGGGTCGTCGGCGTCATCCTGCTGCTGCTGACGCTGCTGCTCGCGTTCACCGGTTACCTGCTGCCCTGGGACCAGCTCGCGATCTGGGCCGTCGCCGTCGGCACGCAGATGATGGGCTACACCCCGGTCTTCGGTAAGGAGGTCCGGTTCGTCCTCCTCGGTGGGGTCGAGATCGGGCCACCGACACTGCTCCGCTGGTACGTCTTGCACGTTCTTGCGCTGCCGTTCGTGGCGACCATCTTCCTGGCCGTCCACTTCTGGCGGATCCGCAAGGACGGCGGGATCTCGGGTCCGCTATGAGCCGCTCAAGCCGGGTGAGGACGCGATGACCGAGGACGTCGGCTTCGACCAGGAGGCTTACGACGCCGCTATCGCATCCGGGCTACCTGACCGCGTCGCCCGGGCGAAGGCGAAGTCCGCCGCCGTAAAGAAGGCGCGCAAGGCGGCCGGCGTCGCGTCGCCCGCAGCCGCGGCAGCAGCACAGGCCGCGGCGGCCCCGGCCGAAACCGCGGCGCCCGCGGCAGCTGCGGCGGCGCCCGCCGCGGCGGCAGCTGCGGCTCCCGCCGTAGCCACTCCGGCCGCACCGCCCGTGGCCGCGCCGGCGGCCGCTACCAGTCAGCCCGCCACCGCGGCCGGTGGCGACGGCGGTGGCGGTGTCGGCACGCTCACCCGGACGGCGCCGCTCTCGCCAGCCGAGCGCCAGGCGCGCGTCGCCGCGGCGACCGCCGGCCGGACCGCGCCCGCTGG
>JBHELW010000146.1:0-6068 GCA_046262915.1 Mycobacteriales bacterium
CTCTACAACGACGACCTGCGCATCAGCATCAGCCGTCCCACCGGCGCGACGACGTTCGCGCTGCGCAACGCCGATGGTGACGAGATCGTCTTCGTGCACCACGGCACCGGCACGCTGCAGACCGACTACGGCCCGTTGACCTACGCGGCCGGCGACTACCTGCACATCCCGAAGGGGACGGTGCACCGCTGGCTGCCCGACGACGGTGAGTCCTTCTTCTACGTCGTGGAGTCGCGCGCGCCGGTGACCCTGCCCGACTTCGGGCTGATGGGCCGGCATGCCGTCGTAGACCCGAAGGTGCTGGTGACGCCGGAACCATGGGACGCGCCGCCCGCCGACTGGGCCGGTGATGACGACGGACGCTGGCGGGTGCGGGTCAAGAGGCTCGGCGAGTGGACGACGTTCACCTACCCGCACAACCCGTTCACCGCGGTCGGCTGGTCCGGCGACCTCGCGCCGTTCCGGCTGCACACGAGCGACATCCGACCGGTCGTCAGCCCGCGCTACCACCTGCCGCCCAGCGTGCATACGACGTTCCGCTGCGGCGCGTTCGACGTTGCGACCTTCGTGCCGCGGCCGTTCGAGACCGACCCCGAGTCACTCCGGGTGCCGTTCTTCCACGCCAACGTGGACAACGACGAGGTGATCTTCTACAGCCGCGGGGACTTCTTCTCGCGCAAGGGCATCGGCGAGGGCTGGCTCACGCTGCACCCGCAAGGGATCCCGCACGGGCCTCAGCCCGGCGCCGCCGAGCGCGCCGCGGCGAAGGACATGACGGACGAGCTCGCGGTCATGGTGGAGTGCGCGAACCCACTGACGATCGCCACGGACGCGAAAGAGGCGGAGGACCCCGCGTACGTCACGTCGTGGGCCCGCGGCCTCGGCCTCGTCGACTAAAGGTCTCACCGGCGCTAGCCCGAACGGTCGAGCCGCCGCTACGCGGAGTGCCGGTACGCCGAAGCGGCAGGCCCGACGATGCGAGCAAGGACGACGCCTTGCCGGATGCACGGTGCGGGTGGAGGTTGGAGACATGCAGGCCACGGGAGTAATGGCCGAGCCGGCCGCGCTCCCCACCGTCGTCCGCAGCCCGATGCTCGAGGTCGCCGCAACCATGGCAGCACTGGCCGGCGTACGGCGCGGCCATCGCGTCGTCGACATCGGCTGCGGCCTCGGGCTCGCGAGCCTGCCCGCGGCGGCGGCGACCGGCCCGACGGGTGTCGTCGTCGCCTTCGACGCGCAGCCGGCACTCCTCGCGGCCGCGCGGCGGCGCGACCGCCTCGGCACGGTGCGGTGGGTGCAGGCCGCGCTGCCAGCGCTACCGCTGCGCAGTGGCTGGGCAGACCGCGCCGTGTCGATGCTCCGCGTCGGCACGGTCGAGGAACACGCGGGCGTCTTCGCCGAGGCGGCGCGGGTGCTCGGTCTCGGCGGCCGGCTCGTCGTCAGCGTGCTCGGCGGGGTCTCGCGCAGCACGCCGGGCGCGGCAGCCGACACGGGCGACGAGATCGACCCGCATGGCTTGCAGCGGCTGCTGCGCGGCGCCGGTCTCACGGTGATGCACACGTGCGAGAGCGACCTCGCCGGCACCGATGTCGCGGAGTCCGCCGCGGGCGCCGTGCGGCGAGTGCACTACGCCGTCGCGAGCCGCGACCGCTGAACCCCGCCACGTAGCATCGCGGGCATGCACGAGCGCGGTGCTGACGGCGCCGGTGCGCGCGGCGCGGCGGCGCACGGGCTGCCCATCGGTCGACCGTTCGGCATCCCGGTTTACCTGTCGCCATCGTGGCTGCTCGTCGCCGCGTTCATCACCGTCAGCGTGGCGGCCGACGCGACGCGCGTCGTGCCCACGATCGGCGCCGGGGCCTACGTCGTGGGGCTCGCCGTAGCCGTGCTGCTCGCGGCGTCGGTGCTCGCGCACGAGCTCGGCCATTCCGTCGTATCGCTCGCCTTGGGCATCCCCATCAGACGGATCACGCTCTTCCTCCTCGGCGGCTACGCCTCGATGGACCGCGAGCCCGACACGCCCGCGAAGGAGCTGCTCGTCGCGGTCGCTGGACCGCTAGTTTCGGTGCTTGTCGCCGGCGCCGGCTGGGCGGCGTACGCGCATGTCGCCGCGCACAGCGCGACGGGGATCGTCATCGGGTCGCTGGCGCTGTCCAACACGCTGATCGCCGGCTTCAACCTGCTTCCCGGTCTGCCGCTCGACGGCGGTCGCGTCGCGCGCGCGCTGGTCTGGCACGTCACCGGCAACGAGCTGACCGCGACTCGCTTCGCCTACCGCGGCGGCCAGGTCATCGCGTCGCTCGTCACCGCGCTCGGTGTCATCGGCCTCGTCAACGGCGACTACAGCGGCATCTACCTGCTGCTCGTCGGGTCGTTCCTGTGGAGCAACGGCCGGCTGGGACTGCGCCACGCCGAGTTCCGCAGCCGCCTACCCACGCTGCGGGCGCGGTCGCTCGCACGCCGCGCGCTCAACGTCGCGGCCGACCTGCCGCTCGCCGAGGCGCTGCGCCGCGCGGACTCGGCGGGGCGGCTGCTGATCCTGCCCGTCGACAGCTACGGCAAGCCGAGCGGGCTCGTCTCGGCCGCAGCGGTGCGTGCCGTGCCCGAGCACCGTCGGCCGTGGCTGAGCGTGTCTGCGCTCTCGCGCCCACTTGAGCCCGGCCTAGTCCTGCCGGCCGACCTCGCGGGGGAGGAGCTGCTCGCCGCACTGCGCGCGACGCCGGCCGGCGAGTACCTCGTCACCGACGACGCCGGCGTCGTGGGCGTCTTGGAGATGTCGGAGGTCGTACGCCGGATGGATCCGCGGCACGCCGCCGCGCCGTCGTGATCGTCAAGCTGCGCAACCCCGACCGCCAGGTCGCACTCGACGGGCCGCTGCGGGTGCGCGACGTGCTGCTCGCCGTAGGGCTGCATCCCGATGCGGTGCTCGTCATCCGCGACCGCGACCTGCTGACCCGCGAGGACACCGTCGCCGACGGCGACACCGTGGAGGTGCGGCCGGTCATCTCCGGCGGCTAGACGAGACTGTCGAGCCAGGCCTGGTGCAGATCGGCATAGCTGCCCGTGCCCGCGATGAGGTCGGCCGGCGGGCCGTCCTCGACGACAACGCCGTGGTCGAGGACGAGCACGCGGTCCGCGATCTCCACGGTCGAGAGCCGGTGCGCGATGATCACCGCGGTTCGCTCCTGCAGGATCGTGCGCAGTGCGTGCTGCACGAGTCGCTCGCTGGGCACGTCGAGCGAGGACGTCGCCTCGTCGAGGACGAGCACCGCTGGGTCGGCTAGGAACGCGCGGGCGAACGCGACGAGCTGCCGCTGCCCGGCGGAAAGCCGGCCGCCGCGCTTGCGGACCTCGGTGTCGTAGCCGTCCGGCAGCCGGGTGATGAAGTCGTGCGCCCCAATCGCCTGCGCGGCGGCCTCGACGTCGGGGCGCGACGCCCCCGGCCGGCCGAACAGGATGTTGTCGGCGACGGTGCCGGAGAAGATGTAGCTCTCCTGCGTGACGAGCACCACCGAACGACGGAGGTCGTCGCCGGCAAGGTCGCGCAGCGGCACCCCGTCGAGAAGCACCTCGCCTGCGTTGGGGTCGTAGAAGCGCGCCAGCAGCCGCGCGACCGTTGTCTTGCCGGCGCCGGTAGCGCCGACGAGCGCAACCGTCTGGCCGGCCGGGATCTCGAGACGCAGCGACGGGATGACGACGCGGTCGTCGTATCCGAACCGCACGTCGCGGAACGAGACCGCGCCGCGCGCCTCGCGCAACCGCTCGGGCGCAGCCGGCTCCGCGACCGACAGCGGCTCCTCGAGCACGCCGGAGAGCTTCTCCAGCGCCGCCGCGGCGGACTGGAAGGAGTTGTAGAACTGGCTCAGCTCCTGCATCGGCTCGAAGAAGCGGCGCAGGTAGAGCAGGAATGCCGCAAGCACCCCGAGCGTCATGTCGCCGCCGAGCACGCGCGTCCCGCCGTAGAACAGGATGACGCCGATGGTGATGTTGCCGAGGAGCTTGATGCCCGGGCCGTAGATCGCCACCAGCTGGAACGAGCGCTCCGTCGCGCGGCGGTAGTCGTCGTTGAGCTGCTCGAAGATCTCCTGGTTGCGCGGCTCGCGGCGGAACGCCTGCACCGCGCGGATGCCGCCGAGCGACTCGACGAAGTGCACGATGACGAGCGCGACGGTCTCGCGCGTACGGCGGTAGGCCGCCGCCGAGTTGCGCTGGAACCACCGCGTCAGCAGGACGAGCAGCGGGAAGACGCCGAGCGTCGCGAGGCCGAGCGGCAGGTCGAGAAGCACGATGATCACGCCGATGGTGCCGATCGACAGCACCGCCGTGACCAGGCCCTCGATGCCGGTGTCGAGCAGCTCGTTGATCGTCTCGATGTCCGACGTGAGCCGGGAGACGACGCGGCCCGACGTGTAGCGCTCGTGGAACGCGAGGCTCAGCCGCTGGAACTGGTCGAAGACGCGCGTGCGCAGGTCGAGCACGAGGTCCTGCCCCACCCGCCCGACGAGCATGAGGAACCAGCGCAGCGTCGCGGCCTGCACGACGGTCGCGACGAGGAAGAGCGCGACGATCAGCGTCAACGTTCCGGCGCCGTCGCCCGCGACGACGCGCGGGATGCCCCGGTCGATGCCCAGCCGGACGAGGTAGGGACCGGACATCGCCGCGGCGTTCTCGGTGAGGACTACCGCGAGCAGCAGCCACAGCCGGCGCCGGTGCGGGTGCAGCAGCGAGCGGAGCAGCCGGCGGCTCCGCGCGCGCAGCAGCAGCGAGACGCCGGCGGAGAGCTCCTGGTGCTCCTCCGCGCCGACACCACGCCACTGGTCGACCGCGGTCGTCGTCATGACGCCGTCACCTCGGCCTCCTGGCTGAGGATCGCGCGGTAACCCGGAATCTCGAGCAGATCGTGGTGGGTGCCGACCGCGGTGATCGTGCCGTCCTCGAGGAACGCGACGCGGTCCGCCAACGCCAGCGTCGACGGCCGGTGCACGACGACGAGCGCGGTCGTCCCGCGGAGCACGCGGGCGAGCGCTTCCTCGACGAGCGCCTCGGTGTGCACGTCGAGCGCGGAGAGCGGGTCGTCGAGGACGAGAACGGCGGGACGGCCGATCACGGCGCGGGCCAGCGCGAGCCGCTGGCGCTGGCCGCCGGAGAGGCTGAGGCCCTGCTCGCCGACCCGCGTGTCGAGACCCCACGGCAGCTCGTAGACGAAGTCGGCCTGCGCCAGCTCGAGCGCCGCGGCGACATCGTCGTCGGAGGCGTCCGGCGTACCGAGGAGGAGGTTCTCGCGCACGCTGGCGGAGAACAGGATCGGCTCCTCGAACGCGGTTGCGACGACTCGACGTAACGAGTCGACTCGGACGTCGCGGATGTCGACGCCGTCGAGCGTGATGGCGCCCGCGGTCACGTCGTAGAGCCGCGGCACGAGCGCGGCGAGCGTCGTCTTGCCGGACCCGGTGGCGCCGACGAGAGCGACGGTCTCCCCGGGCTCGATCTCCAGGTCGATGTCGTGGATCGTGTCGGTCGTCGCACCGGGGTAGCGGAAGCCGACGCCGGAGAACCGCAGCCGACCATCGGCACGGCTCATCGGCTGCGCGTCGGGGCGGTCGACGATGTCCGGTGCCATGTCGAGCACTTCGTAGATGCGGTCGGCGGCGGTCGCCGCCTCCTTCGCCGTCGCGAGGATCCAGCCCAGCGCTTCCACCGGCCACACGAGCAGCAGCATGAGTGACATGAAGGCGACGAGCCCACCGAGCGAGAGCGCGCGATGCGCTACGGCGAGAGCGCCGACGAAGAGCACGACCGCGACCGTGACATTGGGGATGACGTCCAGCACCGACCAGAACCGCGCGCGCAGCGCGACGCTCTCCATCGTCGTCGCCTGCAGGCGGCGCGCGCTGGCGCCGAACCGCTCGCCGACGAGCTCGCGGCGACCGAACGCCTTGATGACGCGGATGCCCTGGGCCGACTCCTCGATGACGGTCGTGAGGTCGCCTTGCTGGTCCTGCACCCGGCGCGCCACACCGGCGTAGCCGCGCTCGAACCGCGCGGAGAGCCAGCAGATCGGGACGGCA
>JBHELW010000147.1:0-22531 GCA_046262915.1 Mycobacteriales bacterium
GTCCCGGAGCGCTGCGGACCTTTCTCTCCGGCGTAGCGAAAGCGGCGGGTCGCGGGCGGGTGAAGCTCGTGCACGCCAACGACTCGCGCGACGCTGCCGGGTCGCGGCGAGACCGTCACGAGCGGATCGGACGCGGCACGATCGGCACTGATGCGTTCGGCGAGCTGTTCGTGCATCCCGCCACGAAGAACGTGCCCGTCGTGATCGAGACGGCCGGCACAGTCGCCGAGCACGCCGCGGACCTGCGCACCCTGAAGCGGCTGCGCGCCGCGGCGCTGCGATGAGCGCCTACTCGCCGCCCGCCGTCGATGTGTGCGAGGCGGCGTTCGCCGAGCTGTCGCAACACGTGCTCTACGAGATCCTGCGACTGCGGGCGGACGCGTTCATCGTCGAGCAGCGATGCATCTACCCGGATCTCGACGGGCGGGACGAGGAGCCGACGACCCGCCACTACTGGGCGCAGAGCAACGACGGAGCCGTCGTCGGCTGCTTGCGGATCGTCGCCGAGCCGGACGGGTCGGACACGATCGGCCGCGTCGTGACGATACCGGCGTGGCGAGGTCGTGGCGTGTCGTCACTGCTGATGCGCCGCGCGCTGGCCGACTGCCGGCGACCTGCGCGGATCAAGGCACAGTCACGGCTCGCCCCGTGGTACGCCGGGTTCGGTTTCGCGCCGAGCGGTGCGGAGTTCATGGACTACGACATCCCGCATCTGCCGATGGTGGTCGAGACCTAGGCGACAATGGCCACGTGGTCGTGGTCATGAAGTCCGACGCAACACCCGACGACATTGCGACCGTCGTCGACCTCGTGGAGTCGGCGGGCGGGACAGCCTTCGTCAGCCGCGGCGTGTCACGGACGATCATCGGGCTGGTCGGCGACGTCGTGCAGTTCCAGAACCTCAACCTCGCGGCCTTGCCCGGCGTAAACGACGTCATCCGGATATCCGAGCCTTACAAGCTCGTGTCGCGCGAGCATCACGACGCCACCTCGACCATCGACGTCGGCGGCGTCTCCATCGGGGCCGACACGTTCACGTTGATCGCCGGTCCGTGCGCTGTCGAAAGCGAGGAGCAGACGCTCGCCGCGGCACGCATGGCGCAGCGCGCAGGTGCGACGCTGCTGCGCGGCGGCGCGTTCAAACCGCGGACCTCGCCGTACGCGTTCCAGGGCCTCGGCCGACCGGGGCTGGAGATTCTCGCGACCGCCCGCGCCGAGACCGGCCTGCCCGTCGTCACCGAAGTCGTCGACGCCAGCCATGTCGACCTGGTCGCGAGCTACGCCGACATGCTCCAGGTCGGCACGCGCAACATGCAGAACTTCGCGCTGCTGCAAGCCGTCGGGGACGCCGGGCGTCCGGTGCTGCTCAAGCGCGGGCTGCAGGCGACGCTCGAGGAGTGGCTCATGGCGGCCGAGTACGTCGCGCAGCGCGGCAACCTCAACATCGTGCTCTGCGAGCGTGGGATCAGGTCGTTCGACGCGAGCACGCGCAACACCCTCGACATCTCGGCGGTCCCGCTCGTCCACGCGCTGAGCCACCTGCCGGTCATCGTCGACCCGTCGCACGCCGCGGGTCGCCGCGACCTCGTCGTGCCGCTGGCCCGGGCCGCGATGGGTGCGGGCGCCGACGGCGTCATGGTCGACGTGCACCCACATCCGGAGGCCGCGCTGTGCGATGGGCCGCAGGCCCTGGTCGACGACGACCTGCGTGAGCTCTCCGACGCGGCGCGCACGATCCCCGCGCTCCTCGGTCGCCGCTGGGAGGGCGCCGCCGTGCCGGCGACTCGCGGCTGAGCGCGCCGAGCCGAGCGCGCCGAGCACTAACCCGCGAGCACGTCGCGCAGCGCTGCCGCCGCGCGGGTGGCGCCCTCGTCGTCGACGTCGAGATGCGTCACCAGCCGCGCGCGGCTCGGCCCGACGAGCCCGACGAGCACGCCACGGTCCTTCATGGCAGCGACGAACTGTGCTGCGTCGAGCGCGTGCTTCGCGAAGTTGAACGCCACGATGTTGGTCTCGACGTCGGCGGGATCGATCACGTCTGGCGCAGCCTCCGCGGCGGCCCCCGCCAGCAGCTGCGCCCGCTCGTGGTCATCGGCTAGCCGCGCGACGTTGTGCTGCAGGGCATACAAGCCGGCCGCCGCGATGACCCCCGCCTGCCGCATGCCGCCGCCGAGACGCCGACGCAGCACTCGCGCCTGCGCGACCCGCTCGGCGGTGCTCACGACGAGGGATCCGACCGGCGCGCCGAGCCCCTTGGACAGGCACACCGAGAGCGTGTCGAACAGCCCGCCGTACGCCGAGAGTGCGACGCCGCTCGCGACGTGCGCGTTGAAGATGCGCGCGCCGTCGCAGTGGAACGCAACGTCGTTGGCCGCGGTCAGCTCGCGCAGCGCGCGCAGCGTCGAGACCGGGTAGACCGCGCCGCCGCCGCGGTTGTGCGTCTGCTCCACCGCCAACGCCCGCGTCACGACGGTCGCGAAGCCCGCCGGGCGGATCTCGGCGGCAACGTCCGGCGGCTCGAGCACTCCGCGTGCCGCCCGCAACGTGCGCGTCTGCACGGCACCGTGTTGTGCGGCGCCCCCCGACTCGTAGGTGACGATGTGCGCGTCGGCGTCGCAGAGCAGCTCCTCGGCGGGCGGCACGAGCAACCGCACAGCGATTTGGTTGCCCATCGTCCCGGACGGCATGAAGAGCGCGGCCTCGTGCCCGAAGAGCTCCGCCGCATGTGCCTCCAGGCGCTGGACCGTCGGGTCCTCGCCGTAGACGTCGTCGCCGACCTCGGCGTCGGCCATCGCCCGGCGCATCGCCGCGGACGGCCGCGTCAGCGTGTCGCTGCGCAGATCGACGACGCCGCCGGGAGACTCCACGGATCTAAGGTAGTGCGCGGCGGGAGGGGGCCTGCGTCGTGACGACAGCGCGCGCAGGAGTGAGCGCCGAGGCGTTCAGCGCCGTGATCGCCGCATACGCCGACCGCGTGCACGACGACGTCCGTCGGCTCGGTTGTGAGCCCGCCGAGGCCGCCGAGATCGTCGAGTCGAGTGCGCTCCGGCTACTCGATGACGTCCGGCTCCGCCCCGAGCGCGTCGGTGATCTCGTCGGCGGCTGGTTCCGCGCGGCGCGGATGCTCGCCGAGCGGATCGTCGTCGTCGGCGCCGCCGAACGCAGCGCCGACCCCGACGCGGCCGGCGGCGCGCCGACGGGACTTGTCCGCCGTAGCGAGGACGACGCGGTTGCGCGCGCCGCCCTCGCCGAGCTCAACGAGCGCGACCGCATGGCGCTGCTGCTGCGCGACGCCTATGACCTGCCGTACTCCGCAACGGCCGTCGCCCTCGGCGTCGACGAGCCGACCGCCGCCCGGCTCGTTGCCCGCGCCCGGCTGCGCTTCCTTTCCGCGACCGGCGCGGACACGACGTCGGTGAGCGGCCACGACCCGGAGCTCGCCGCGCTCGGCCGCGTCGTCGACCGCGCCGCCACCCCGACCGAGGTCTCCGCCGTACGCCGGCACAGTGGCGAGTGCCGCACGTGTCCGGCCGTCGAGGGCGAGATGGTCGAGGCCCGTCGGCTGCTGTCCGGACTCGGCATCGTGGCGCTCCCGGACGCCGAGCGCGACGCGATCCTGGCGCGCGTCTCGGCACGCGCCGCGGAACGACTGCCGTCCGCGGCGGCCCTCGCCGGTGCCCAGCGCCGGCCGCTCGACCCCCGGCTACGTCGCCGCGCAATCTTCGCGGGGCTCATCCTCGCCTTGGTGGGCGGGTCGATCGTCGGGATCCTGACGGCCGGCAACAGCGACGGCGACCCGAGCGGGCTCGTCTTCGAGGAGCCCAGTGAGTCGCCGTCACCGACCGACAGTGGGTCGCCAACCGGATCGCTCACCGCCTCGGCCACCGCGACGTCGGCCAGCGCGTCGGCCGCGGCGTCGAACGGCGCGTCGCGGTCGCCCTCCGCCGACGAGGGGCCCACTGACCGCCCGCCGCCGGCGGGCGAAGCGGCGGTCGTGCTGAGCCGGACCACCGGACCGAACAACGCAACGATCACGGTCGTGGGCAGTAACTGGGTACCAGGCAGCGCGGTAGCCGTCGACTACGTCGATCCGCTCGGGCGGCGCACCGGGTCGAGCGCACGCGCGACCGCCGACCCGTCAGGTGGGTTCAGCGTCCAGCTCGTGACGCACGACCCCGACAACCTCCCGGGCCCGCATCGCGTCGTCGCGTCGAACGACACCCAGTCGGCGTCCGCGACCTATACCGCCACGACGTAGGCGGTTACCCCCGTCGCCGGTCCTGGAGCATCTCGGCGACGAGGAACGCGAGCTCAAGGCTCTGGCTGGTGTTGAGCCGCGGGTCGCAGACCGTCTCGTAGCGCCCGCCGAGGTCCGCGTCGGCGATCGCCTGACCACCGCCGAGGCACTCGGTCACGTCGTCCCCGGTCAGCTCGACATGCACCCCGCCGGGCACTGTGCCCAGCGCGCGGTGCACGTCGAAGAACCCGCGCAGCTCCGCGAGAACGTCGTCGAACCGCCGGGTCTTGCGCCCGCTGCTCGACTCGATGGTGTTGCCGTGCATCGGATCGCACGCCCAGACGACCGCGGCGCCCTCCGCCTGCAGCTTCTCGACGATCGGCGGCAACAGGTCGCGCACCCGCTCGGAACCCAGCCGCGTGATGAACGTCAGCCGGCCGGGAACGTTGTCGGGGTTGAGTCGAGCGGCGAGCGCGGCGGCGTCTTCCGGGCGAGCCGCGGGCCCCAGCTTGACGCCGAGCGGGTTCGCCATCTCCGCGAGCAGCGCCACGTGCGCGCCGTCGAGCTGCCGCGTGCGCTCGCCGATCCACAGCAGGTGCGCCGATAGGTCGTACAGGCGCCCGCTCGCGTCGTCGCGGCGCGCCAACGCACGCTCGTAGTCGAGCAGGAGGGCCTCGTGGCTGACGAAGAGCTCTACCTCGCGCGCCGTCGCGAAGCGGTCGAGGTCGATGCCGCACGCGCGCATGAAGTCGAGTGCCCGCTCGATCGCGTCGGCCAGGACCTCGTAGCGCTGACCGACCGGGCTGGTCCGCACGAACTCCTTGTTCCAGTCATGCACGAGACGCAGGTCCGCGAACCCGCCCGTCGCAAACGCGCGCAGCAAGTTCAGCGTCGACGCCGACTGGTGATAGGCGCGCAGCATCCGCGTCGGGTCGGGCGTGCGCGCCGCGATCGTCGGCGCGATGTCGTTGACCGCGTCGCCGCGGTACGCCGGGAGCTCCGCGTCGTCGACCAGCTCGACCTCGCTGGTCCGCGGCTTGGCGAACTGACCCGCGATGCGGCCGAGCTTGACGACCGGAACGGCGGCGCCGTAGGTGAGCACCACCGCCATCTGCAGCAACGTCTTCAGCTTGTCGCGGATCCGCTCCGCCGTGGACCCGACGAAGGTCTCCGCGCAGTCGCCGCCGTGCAGCAAGAACGCGTCGCCGCGCGACACCGCGGCCAAGCGGGCGCGCAGCGTGTCGCACTCGCCGGCGAAGACCAGCGGCGGCAGCGTCGCGAGCTCGTCGCCCACCGCGCGCAGCGCAGCCGCGTCCGGCCAGGCCGGCTGCTGCGCGGCCGGGCGATCGCGCCAGGCGTCGAGAACGTCGGACTCCACGCGGTCGAGCGTAGGCGACGGCAGCCGCGTGCCGTCAGCCGAAAACACGGCAGCTGCCGGGTCAGCCGAAGAAGACCTCGGCTTCGGCGTAGAGCTCCGGCGGCACAAGCTTCAGCTCGCTCGTCGCTGCCGCGAGCGGCACCTGCTCGATCTGCGTGGCATGCAGCGCGGTCATCGTCCCGAAGTCGCCGCGGTGCACCGCGTCGATGGCATGCAGTCCGAATCGCGTCGCCAGGACCCGGTCGAACGCGGTGGGTGTGCCGCCGCGCTGGACGTGGCCGAGGACCGTCGCGCGCGCCTCCTTGCCGGTACGCCGGGTGATCTCCTCCTCGAGGCGCTGACCGATGCCCATCAGCCGCACATGGCCGAACGCGTCGCGCTCTCCTTCCTTGATGGCCATGGTGCCCTCGACGGGGAGCGCACCTTCGGCGACGACGATGATCGGCGCGTAGTGGCTCGCGAACCGGTGCTCGATGTAGCGGCACACCCCGTCGATGTCGAACGGCCGCTCGGGGATGAGGATGACGTTGGCACCTCCCGCTAGCCCGCAGTGCAGTGCGATCCAGCCGGCGTGCCGTCCCATCACCTCGACGATGAGCACTCGGTGGTGGCTCTCCGCGGTCGTGTGCAGCCGATCGATGGCCTCCATCGCGATGTTGACCGCGGTATCGAAGCCGAACGTGTAGTCCGTCGCATTGAGGTCGTTGTCGATCGTCTTCGGTACGCCGACGACGCCGACGCCTTCGGTGTACAGCTTGGCGGCGACGCCGAGGGTGTCCTCGCCGCCAATCGCGATGAGCGCATCCACCCCCAGGTCGGCGAGCGTCTGCTTGATACGCGCAACGCCGTCCTCGACCTTGAAGGGGTTGGTACGCGACGAGCCGAGGATCGTGCCGCCGCGCGGCAGGATGCCGCGCACGGCGGCGACGTCGAGGACAACCGTGTCGTTCTCCAGTGGTCCCCGCCAGCCGTCGCGGAAGCCGACGAAGTCGTGGCCGTAGACCTCGACGCCCTTGCGCACGACGGCGCGGATCACCGCGTTGAGGCCCGGGCAGTCGCCGCCGCCGGTGAGCACCCCGATACGCATGGGCCACGCCCCTCCCGGTCACACCCGCGCGCGACGCCCGCACGATAGTCAAGATCACGCGGCTCTCCGCCGACGACTGACGGGATGCGCGCCGCGCTTTCGCCCGCCCGACGCTGCCCGGCGTATGCCGTGGCGGTGCTGCTGGCGTGCGCGGCCGTGACGCTTCCGGGCCGGCCGGCGGAGGGGGCCGGCCGGCTCGGACGCAGCGCTGTCAGCACCGCGCCTCGGCACTGGTCCGCGGCCGAGCTGGCGGGGCTCCAGCAGCAGCTCGACGCCGCGACCGCCGCGGCACAGCTCGCGGCGGACGAGGTCATCGCGGCAGCCGCGCGCACCGCGCACATCCGCGTGGCGATGGACATGCTCGCGGAGCAGCACGACGACGCGCAGCAGGCGCTCGACGACCGCGCCCGCGAGCTGTACATGCACAACAGCGCGCACGATCCGCTCGACTCGCTGCTCGCCGGCTTCCGCTCGCCAGAGGTGGCGATCGCAACCGCCGGAGAGACCGCGAGCCTGCGCTCCGACCGTGGCCTGGTCGCGGCCCTGACCGTCGAGACCGCGGCCGCGAAGGACCTTCGCCGGCGCGCCGACGCCGTGCACCGCGCACTCGCGACGAAGGCAGAGGCCGTCTACGCCGCGCAGGACCGCGCGCGAGAACTCCTGGCCACCGCGACGGAGGCGTTCGCCGCCGACCAGCGCGCGCAGGCGGCGCTGCGCGCGCGGGCGGCCGCGCTCGACGCGATGTCGGCGACGATCAGCAACGCGGTCGCGCCGGCGGTCACCGCTCGCGGACGCGCGCAGGCCGCCGCCGAGGAGCCAATCATCGCCGCGCTCGAGGCGACCACGTCCGACATCCCGGTCGGCTACCGGCGTACCGGCCAGATCATCAGCGGCGTCTCGTCCTGGTATGGCCCGGGCTTCGTCGGCAACCCGACGTCGTCGGGTGCGCCGTACGACCCCGAGCGTCTGACGGCGGCAATGACCGCGGTCCCGCTCGGCACGGTCGTCCACGTCAGCACCGCCGACGGCCACGCGGTCAACCTGCTCGTCAACGACCACGGTCCCTACGTCGGCGACCGCGTCATCGACGTGTCGCGCGCCGGTGCGCGCGCCCTCGGCTTCAGCGGCTTGCAGCTGGTCACCATCGAGGTCCTCGACAGACGCTGAGCCGTAGGGTCTCGCGCCATGACGTTCTCCATCGCCGCGCGCAGTCCCGACGCGAGCCAGTGGGGCGTCGCGGTCGCGTCCAAGTTCCTCGCGGTCGGTGCCGCCGTACCCGCCGCCGCCGCCGGTGTGGGTGCGATCGCGACGCAGGCCTGGGCCAACCTCGGTTACCGGCCGGACGGCCTCCGCCTGCTCCGCGATGGTCTTACGCCGGACGCCGTCGTCGCTGGGCTCACCGCCGCTGACGACGGTGCCGCCAAACGACAAGTGGGTGTCGTCGGCGCGACGGGTGACGGCGCGAGCTACACCGGCACCGAGTGCACGCCGTGGGCGGGCGGGCGCACCGGCGACGGCTACGCGATCCAGGGCAACATCCTGACCGGTCCTGATGTCGTCGCAGCGATGGAGTCGACCTACGCCGCGGCCGACGGACCGTTCGCGCGGCAGTTGCTCGCGGCATTGGCCGCGGGCGACGCGGCCGGCGGTGACAAGCGCGGTCGGCAAAGCGCTGCGCTCTACGTCGTCAGCGAGGGCGGCGGCTACGGCGGCGGCAGCGACGTGCTCGTCGACCTGCGCGTCGACGACCACGACAACCCCGTGCCCGAGCTCGTCCGGCTGCTCGACCTGCACGACATCTACTTCGGCAAGCCGGACCCCGCGCAGGTTCGCCCCCTTGCCGGTGACCTGCTCGCCGAGGTGGCGGGCTACCTGCGCACGGTCGGCTACCTCGGCTCCGGCGTCGGCGACTCCGCCGCCGTCGGGATCGCGCTCGCGGACTGGGCCGGCGTCGAGAACGTCGAGGAGCGTCTCGTCGACGGACAGATCGACCCGGTCGTGCTCGAGATGCTGCGCGGCAAGGCCGGCGGCACGGCGTCGCTGTGACGCCTCGGTGACCGCGGCGATCCTGGCGATAGACGCCGGCACGACCGGCGTGACCGCGCTCGCCGTCGACCACGACGCGCAGGTCGTTGCGCGGGGCTACCGCGAGTTCCCGCAGCACTTCCCGGCACCGGGCTGGGTCGAGCACGAGCCGGACGACATCTGGCATGCGGTGCTCGGCGCCTGCGGCGACGCGCTGGCAGCCGCGCGAATGTCCGGCGTAGAGCTGGTCGCGGTCGGCATCACGAACCAGCGCGAGACCGCGGTCCTCTGGGACCGCGAGACGTTGCGGGCGCCGCGGCGCGCAATCGTGTGGCAGGACCGGCGCACGACGGAGGTCTGCCAGCGGCTGCGCGACGCCGGTCACGAGGCGCGGGTTCGCGAGCTGACCGGGCTGCGGCTCGACCCGTACTTCACGGGGACGAAGCTGACCTGGCTCGCCGAGCACGAGCCCGCGACGTGGGCGCAGGTCGACGCCGGCGCGGTCGCGGTCGGCACCGTCGACTCCTACGTCGTCGCGCGACTCACCGGCGGGCGCGTGCACGCGACCGACCCGTCCAACGCGTCGCGCACCCTGCTCTACGACCTCGCCCGCGGCACCTGGAGCGCCGAGCTTGCGGGTGTCCTCGGTGTCGCCCTCGACGCGCTCCCGGAGATCCGCGCGAACAACGGCGACTTCGGTACGACGGACCCCGCCGCCTTCTTGGGCGTGGAGCTGCCGATCCGCGGTATCGCCGGCGACCAGCAGGCTGCGCTCTTCGGCCAGGCGTGTTACGCACCCGGCGAGAGCAAGTGCACCTATGGCACTGGGTCGTTCGTCCTCGTCAACACCGGCCGCACATTGGTGCGGTCGAGTGCCGGACTACTGACGACCGTCGCCTGGGACATCGGCGACGGCCTGGTCTACGCACTCGAAGGGTCCGTCTTCGTCACCGGGGCCGCCGTGCAGTGGCTGCGCGACGGGCTACACATCATCGCCACGGCGCCCGAGGTCGAGTCGCTGGCCGGGTCGGTGCCCGACACGGGTGGCGTCGTCTTCGTCCCCGCGCTCACCGGGCTCGGCGCGCCGGACTGGGACCCGGAGGCACGCGGCGCGCTTCTCGGCCTCACCCGCGGCACGACCACCGCGCACATCGCGCGCGCCGCGCTCGAGGCGATCGCGTTCGAGGTCCGCGACGTCGTCGACGCGATGACCGGAGAGGCGGGCGTCGCGCTCGCCGAGCTGTCGGTCGACGGCGGCGCGAGCGCGAACGACCTGCTGTGCTCGCTGCAGGCGGACCAGCTCGGCGTAGCGGTGCGCCGGCCGCGCATGCTCGAGACGACCGCGCTGGGCGCGGCGTTCCTCGCCGGACTCGGCGTGGGCTTCTGGGCGTCGACCGACGAGCTGCGGTCGACGTGGGCGTTGGACCGGCGCTTCGAGCCGGCGCCCGGGGTCCGGACGGACGGCAGTCACGCGCGCTGGCGGGCCGCCGTAGCGCGGGCAAAGGGCTGGGCGGCGCTCTAGGGTCGCGACGACTGAGACGAGACGGCGGAGGAGGGATCGATGGACATGCCCGACGGTGCGGCGCTGCTCGCGCAGACGCAGATCTTCCGCGACGTCGACCCGCGCGTGCTCCGGCGTATCGGTGACTTGCTCGTCGCCCGCCGCTTTGCCAAGGGGGCAACGCTCTTTCACGAGGGCCAGCCCGCGAACGCGCTCATCCTCATCGTCAGTGGCGCGGTCTCGATCTACGTCGTGAGCACCGACGGCGAGCGCATGGTGCTGTCGACGATGCGCCCACCGGACGTGCTCGGCGAGATCGCGCTGCTCGATGGCGGCAACCGGTCGGCGTCGGCTGAGGCGACGGAGGCAACGAGCGTGCTCGCGTTGCCGCGCGCGGCGTTTCTGCAGCTCATCCGCAGCGAGCCCAAGCTCGCCGAGCAGGTGCTCTCCTCGCTCGGCCGACTCGTGCGCAAGCTTTCGGAGCAGGCGTCCGACTTCGTGTTCCTCGACCTTCCCAGCCGGGTGGCAAAGTCGCTCTGCCGGCTCGCCGACGGGCAGCGCGGCATGCCCGGCAGCCTCGCGCCGCTCGACGGCGTGCCGGTCATCCCGATCACCCAGGGCCGCCTCGCGGACATGGCCGGCGGCAGTAGGCAAAGCGTCAACCAGATCCTCGGCCAGCTGGCCGCGGCCGACGTCGTCGAGGTGCGCGGCCGGACCGTTCGCGTCCTCGACATGGCCGCGCTACGCCGGCACGCGCGCCTCGCGGAGTCCGGCTAGCCACCATCACCGCCGCGGCCACCATCACCGCCGCGGCCACCACCACCCGCCGCCGCCACCACCCACTGCCACGACCGCGCGAACACACCCGAATCGACATCACCCGCGCGAAGCGGCCGGTCTTGCTGTCGAATCGGGGGTGTAGCGGCGGGCGACGGGACAGCGCGACGGAGGGCCGGCGCCGCGGCGCGGCTCGGCTCGACGTGTGCGATGCTCCCCGCTATGTCTTCAGCACTCGTCTACGCCCGCGACATCGGGCCGCTCCCAGTCGCCATCTGGTTCGCCATCGCGTGCGCGCTCGTGCTGCTCGTGACGATCGCGCTCGGCGTCAGTGCGGGGCGTCGTGACGCAGATCGCAGCGGACCCACGAATCGCCGTTGACTGCATGGCGCTGCGCGTACGACGCGCGGCGTTGCGCGCTAGGACGCGCGGGGTTGCGAGCTACGACGCGCGGCGCTGGCGGGGCGCGTTGCTGACGAGCGACTCCTCGGCCGCCGCCCGCGCGTCGGCGATCTCGGCCTTCGCCGTCGTCGCGTAGGTGTCGACGTATTCCTGGCCGGACAGCATCATCAGCTCGTACATGATCTCGTCGGTCATCGACCGCAGCACGAACCGGTCGTGCTCCATCCCGGCGTAGCGGGAGAAGTCCAGCGGCTTGCCGATCTTGATGCCGATGCGCTTGATCTTCGGCATCACCTGGCCGGGTGGCTGGACCTCGAACGTCCCGATCATCGCGCACGGGATGACGGGGACGCCGGCCTCGAGTGCCATCCGGGCGACGCCGGTCTTGCCGCGATAGAGCTTGCCGTCGGGTGAGCGCGTGCCCTCGGGATAGATCCCGAGCAGCTTGCCCTCGGCTAAGACGCGCTTGCCCGTCTCCAGCGCGGCCTGCGACGCGCGACCGCCGCGGCGGTCGACGGGCAGCTGTCCCACGGCGCGGAAGAAGGCCGCCTTGAGCCGGCCCACAGCAGATCGCCCGGTGAAGTAGTCGCTCTTCGCGAGGAACGTGATCCGGCGCGGCACGCGGAGCGGCAGGAAGATCGAGTCGGAGAACGACACGTGGTTGGACGCAAGGATCGCGGGTCCCTCGTCCGGGACGTTCTCCAGGCCCTGGATCCACGGGCGGAACAGCAGGTTGAGGATCGGGTACAGGATCACCTTGAGGATCCAGTAGAGCACCCCGACGCTCCCGTCCGTTTGCCGCGCTGCTGGGTGAACCCGGCCCGGCCGACCCTATGGACTCGCCCAGCACACGTCTAGCGAGCGCGTGCGACGATGAACACCTGCAAGCAGGGGGAGGTCGAGATGCCGGTGCGTGCGGGCGCCGAGCCCTACCACCACGACGGGGGCGCGGTCGGCGCACTGCTCGTTCACGGGTTCACGGGCTCTCCGGCCGCATTGCGCCCGTGGGCGGAGCAGCTCGCGGCCGCCGGCCTCACGGTCCGCGTGCCACGGCTCCCGGGTCACGGCACGACGTGGCAGGAGATGAACCTGACCCGCTGGCAGGACTGGTACGGCGAGATCGAGCGCGCGTTCGACGAGCTAATCCGACGGTGCGAGCGGGTGTTCGTCATGGGCTTGTCGATGGGCGGTGCGCTGTCGTTGCGCATCGCGGAATGCAAGGGCGACGAGGTCGCCGGGCTCGTCCTGGTCAACCCCTCGGTCCTGCCGGTGAGCCGGCTGGTCAAGGTGCTGCCCGTTCTCAAGTTCGTCGTGAAGTCGATCAAGGCGATCAGCAACGACATCAAGCGGCCGGACGCGGATGAGGTTGCCTACGACCGCACGCCCCTCGTCGCGGCGGCAAGCCTCGCGGACCTCTGGCGCGTCGTCACACCCGAGCTCGCGAGGGTCAACCAGCCGCTGCTCGTCTACCGCAGCGCGACCGACCACGTCCTGACCGGCCGCGACGTCGAGGCGCTGCTCGCGGCGGTGTCGTCCACCGACGTGCAGGAGGTCGTGCTGCACGACAGCTACCACGTCGCGACGCTCGACAACGACCGCCAGCAGATCTACGACGGCAGCTTGGCGTTCGTGCGCGAGCGCGCCGGCGTGCCGATCTAGCATCGGCCAAGCGATGGACGACGCCCCCGACTCGACCCCGGCCTCCGGCGCGGACGCGTCCGACGCGACCCGCGGGCCGCAGGCGCACGGCAACGCGCTCAGCGCCCCGGCGTACACGGCGATGCTCGCCGTCGACGCGCGCGTGATGCCCGCGCTGCTCGACAGCCTCGAGGACGCGGGCGTCGCGGCGTTCAGCAGGCCGTCCGCGGGCGAGCGCGGCGGCTATCTCGAGACCCGCGTGCCGATGACGCCGACTCACCAGCTCTACGTCGACGCCACGCGCCGTCGCGACGCAGAGCTCGTCGTTGCGGCGGAGCTGCCCGGGCTGCTCGCGGAGCTCTCCCCCGACGAGTCCGAGGACGCGGAGTTCGCGCGCATCGTCGCGGAGTTCGACGCGCCGAGCGAGGGCACGATCGCGCCGTGGCCGGTCAGCGAGGACGTCGGCGCGCCCGTCGTGCGTCCGGCGGACGAGTCGGTGACGTTCACACGCTGGACGCGCGGGCCGGATCCGGTTGCCGAGCCCGAGCACTTCGTGCCGCCGCCGCCACCGCCGTTGCCGAAGGCCCATCCGATCACGCTGTGGGCGTGGGTCGCCGTGGTCACCGGCGCGCTGATCCTGCTCTTCCACGCGGCGACCGGTGAGGCCGTGCCGACGGACCAGCTCGGCGTAGCCGTGCTTACGATCGTCGGCGGCCTCGGCACGCTCATCTGGCGGATGCGCGACACGTCGCCCGTCGACGACGACCCCGATGACGGGGCGGTCGTGTGACAGAGGCGGCACCGGCAGCGACCGAGACGGTCGAGGTGCGCGGCCACCTGATGGACAACGGGCTGCTCGCGCTGGTGCTCGACGCGGTGCTCGACTACGGCAGCGACTACGTCATGGAGCGCCTCGACGTCGGGCGCACCCACGACGACGAGTCCTACGCGCGCATCTGCATCACCGCCGAGGACGACGACGCCCTGCAGCGCACGTTGATGCGGCTGCAAACCCATGGCGTGAACCAGGTCGACCCCGGCGAGGCGGTGCTGCGCGCCGCCGACCGCGACGGCGTCTTCCCCGAGGACTTCTACTCGACGACGAATCTCGAGACGCAGGTGCGCGTCGACGGTCACTGGCTGCCGGTCGAGCGGCCGGAGATGGACTGCGGCCTCGTGGTCTACGACGAGCGGCGCCGCGTCCGGACCTGCCCGGTCAGCGACGTGCGCGCGGGCGAGCTCGTCGTGTGCGGTGCCGGCGGCGTGCGCGTCGTGCTGCCGCCGCGCGAGCACTCGAGCAAGAGCGACGACATGTTCTCGTTCATGTCCTCGGCGGTCTCCAGCGAGAAGCCACAAGCGCTGCTCGTGCGGCAGATCGCGGCACGCATGCGCGCAGTGAAGGACGCCGGCGAGAAGATCCTCTGGGTAGCCGGACCCGCCGTCGTGCACACCGGGGCGTCCCCCGCCATGGTGGCGCTGGTCGAGGCGGGCTACGTCGATGTGCTTTTCGCCGGCAACGCGCTCGCGACGCACGACATCGAGGCCTCGCTCTATGGCACGTCACTCGGCGTAGACCTCGCCCGCGGCCAGGGCGTCGAGCATGGCCACGAGCACCACATCCGCGCGATCAACACCGTGCGGCGTTGTGGGTCCATCACGGCGGCGGTCGAGCAGGGCGTCGTGACGAGCGGCGTGATGCATGCCGTCGTGCGAAGTGGCGCACGGTTCGTCCTCGTCGGTTCGGTGCGCGACGACGGGCCGCTGCCCGATGTCTATACGGACGTCATCGACGGGCAGCGCGCGATGCGGGCGGCACTACCCGGCGTCGGGTTCGCCATCATGGTCGCGACGATGCTGCACTCGATCGCGACTGGGAACATCCTGCCCGCGTCGGTGCCATTGGTCTGCGTCGACATCAACCCGGCAACGGTCACGAAGCTCGCCGACCGCGGCTCAGCTCAGGCCGTCGGCATCGTCACGGACATCGGCTTGTTCCTGGAGCAGCTTGCCGGGATCCTCTGCCCCGGTTTCACTTCCGGCTAGCGCACGTTCCGCAGCTGCTCGAGCAGCTGGTCCGCCATCCCGGCGGGCGCGTCCAGGTCACGCAACAGCTCGTAGGCCGTTTCTGCGCCGGTCGCTCCGGCGGCAGGGGTGACCTCGGCTTGCCAGAGCAGCGCGCGCGCCAGCCACACGGTCGCACCGAGGGACGACCAGTGCTCCGCGGCACGACCGAAGTGCTGGCCCGCCACCGCGACGTCGCCGGCGCGCAACGCGCGAAGTCCATCGTTCTCGGCCAGGACGGCTTGCGTGTCCACGCTGTCGGACCGCGTCGCGAGTCGTGACGACGCAGTGTCGTCGCCGGTCAGCAGCTGTGCCTGCTCGAGCAATGCGCCGGCGAGCGCGCCGAACCTCGGCACGTCGTGTCTACGAGTGGCATCCAGTGCGGACGCGATGAGATCGAGGGCGTCGCGACGTCCGGCCGCGATGGCGGCGCGCGCCAGGTTGAGGCGACACGCGACCGCATACAGACCCCAGCCGTGAGCGTCCATGGCGTGGATGAACTTCTGTGCGTGTCGGCGCGCACGCGCCCACTCGCCCGAGTTCGCGGCCAGATCCGCGGCAAGTGCATCGACTTCGCTCAGATCGACCGTGCTCAGCGTCGAGAGAATGTCGCGCGCTTCGCGGAGCCGCTGTGCCGCCACCTTCGGTTGGCGCAGTCGCTGCAGCGTTTGCGCGCTCGCGCCCAGCGCCATGGCACGAAGCCGTCGTGCGCGCACCGTTTCAGCGAGCGCCAGAGCCGTTTCGCACATCCGCTCCGCGTCGCCGAAGCGACCGAGTGCGTTGAAGCAGCTCTGCTGGCACAGCAGCGCGTCTGCCTCAACCCACCGAGCGCCGGCGGCAACGGCGTCCGCGTGGGCGACCTGGGCGCGCTCCACGGCCGCGAGGTATTCCCCACGGTGCCACAGCAGAAATGCTTCGGTCCGCGCGAGCTCCGCTCGCGAGCGGATGTCCGCGTCGTCGTCGGAGAGCCGCGCGGCCTCCGCAAACCACCGCGCGTGGTCCGGCCCGCCCTCGAGGGTCTGGATGTAGGCGAGCATGTGCGCAACCTCCACCTGCCCGCGGCGGTTCGAGGCGCGCTCATGCGCGGCGTACGTCTCGCGCAACAGTTGGGTCGTCCGCGACAGGTCGTCGTAGCGTTCGTTCAGCGCCGCCTGGTACAGCGCCTCGGCCTCGTTGCCGGCGTCGTTCTCCGCCCGGAAGACCGTGAGCGCGGCTGCGCACGCCGTGCGCGCCTCGTCGATGCGACCGAGATCCGACAGAGCCCGCGAACGAACCAGATTGGCGCGGCCGACCAGCGTCGACGCGGCTGCCTCGTCGGCCCACTCCTCGGCGACGGCGACATCTGACAACGCGTCATCGAAGCGGCCGAGTTCGGCGTTAGCCATGGCCCGATCGACGTAGACCGACGCGCGCGTCGCGGCGTCGAAGCAGTCGACCGCCTCCTGGATTACCGACACCGCCTGGGAGAGCACCGCCTCTGCCTGCCGCGCCTGGCGCGAGAACAGCAGCCGGCCCCACGCGTGCAAGTGCTCCACTGCGAGTCGTGCGGTGTCGCACGAGGGGCGTTCGTCGAGCGCCAACGACTGACCGAGCAGCCACGCCTGGTGGTAGTGGTACGCGAGCAGGGCGAGTGGAGCCGCGCGGCCCGCGTCACCCGCCCCGGCCTCGGAAAACCACTCGGCAACCACGCTGTGTTGACGCGCACGTTGCCGCCGCGGCACGGACTCGTAGGCGACGTCACGGATGAGCGCGTGTTTGAACGCGTAGTAGGTGACCTCGCCGCCCATGTCGGCGCGAGCCGGACGCAGCAGCCCCCTCTTGTCCAGCGCCCCCAGCAGGCCCGGCACGTCGAAGCCGGGGAGCAGCGCAGTGAGCAGTCGATCCGGCACGTTGTCGCCGACGACGGACGCGGCCTGCAGCAAGGATTTCTCTGCCGGCGCCAACCCATCGAGCCGGGCGGCGATGAACATCCGCATCGTGTTCGGGACTTGCTGGATTTGTGCCTCATCGACGACGACGGTCCCCTCAGCCACGCGTAGCGCGCCGGACTCGCGCAGCATGCGCACGCACTCCTCGAGGAACAGCGGGTTCCCCCCCGCCCGTGTCATCAGACCGTGCGCCGCCGCTTCGGGAGGGACCAGGCCGAGCAGATGGGTCACCAGCTCCCGCGACTCGTCGCTGCTCAGTGGTGGGAGCTCGAGCGGCGGCACCGTGGTTTCGAGTGCACTGCCGGGCCGCGCGAGCGCGAGCACCCAGATCGCCCCGTTCCAGGGTGCTGAGGTGAGCCGCGCCAGCAGGTCCACCAGCTCGGGGTCGGCCCAGTGGATGTCGTCGACGACCAGGACGACACCGCCGTCCGCTGCGAGCGCCTCCATCAGCGCGCGCAACGCCGCCGTCTCCGCCGCCGCACTCTCCGACGACGGCGGCCGCGTCTCGGCGTGACCACCGAGAAGCTGCGTGACTTGCCGTGTCAGGACACCGTCGGCGTCCGCTGCACCGACCTTGGCGAGTGCGGCGCCAACGACCCGGTCGATCTCCGTGTCGTCGGCCGGCAGTCGTTCGCCCAGCCATCGGGTGACGGCATCGACCAGCGGCGCGAGTGGGAGCTGCTCGGCGTACGCCGAGCACTTGCCGCTGAGCACATGTTTCGCGTGCCCGCGGCTGACCATCTCCATCGCCAGGCGTGTCTTGCCGGCCCCCGGCTCACCGATGACGAGCGTGACGCGGCTCGTCGTGGTCTCGCGCGCCTTACGCCACACGGCGTCGAGTGACGCGATCGTCTCGGTCCGCCCGACGAACGGTGCGCTGCGGCCGAGCCGCGCGCCGGGCGCGCGTTCGGCCGTCACGCCCAACAGCTCGTACGTCGGGACCAACGCGCTCAGCCCACGCACTCGCCGCAAGCGCCGTGGCCCGAAACGCATCTCGTGCCGGGCCAGCTCGTAGGTGTGCTCGCCGACCAGGACGTGGCCGCCGCCCGCAAGGCTGCACAACCTCGACGCGAGGTTCACCGTCTCACCGGCTACCGAGAAGCCCCCGACCTCGCGCGAGGGTGCGACGAGCACCTCGCCCGAGTTCACGCCGATGTGCAGGTCGGGGATGCGCAGTCCGCGGGCGCCAGTGTTGATCTCCGCAACGCGCTCCCCCAGCGCAACGGCCGCCCGCGCGGCACGCTGCGCGTCGTCTTCATGGGCAACCGGTGCGCCGAAGACCGCCATGAACCCGTCGCCCTGAACGCTAGGGACAACCCCGCCAAACCCCTCGATGACCCGACGAAGCGCCGTCATCGCCGGACGAGCGAAGTTGTGAACCTCCTCCGGGTCCAGGCGGCTACAGAGCTCGGTGTAGCCAGTGAGGTCGGCGAACAGGATCGTGACGAGCTTCCGCTCTGGCGGCGCCGTCGGCTCTCCGCACGAACGGCACAAGGCGTCGCCGGCAACCAGCACCGCCGCGCACGACAGACAGACGTCCGCCTCGGACGTGCGCTGCAGCGCCACGGCCTACTCCTTGCGCGCCTTTTCGAGCCCCGTCCCAAGCGCGGTTACACCGACGCTAGTTCCAGCATCGACGATCCCGGGGATCGACAGGACCTCTTCCGCCGCCGACAACACCTCGTCGGTGTCGCCGCTGAGCTCAACCAGGACAGTCGAGCGACGCGCGGTGACGATCGCCGCCGCGACGACGAGGTGCCGTCTCGTCGCCGAGACGTAGACGTCGGCAGCAGCTCCTGGCTTACACGTCGCGGTCACAAAGCACACGATTTCGCCGAGGGGCGGTCCGAACGTCGGGCGCGGCAGCGGCGGGATGACGACGATCGGGTCGTCGGCCTGCGGCTGCCAGCCAACAAACGCGCGCGTCTTGCGGATCCCCTCAAGTTCTCGGAGGGACGCGATCGCCCGGAAGCAGACCGCGGGGTCGTCGTCGGAAACCGCTACGTAGGCCGCGAACTCGCCTGCCAGCGGCAAGACCACGCGCAAACCGGGTACCTCGCCGACCATCTCCGCCGCCCGTTGCAGCGCCTCGGCCGTTGCCTCACGTGCGAAGACGTACGCGTCCATTCCATCCCCCGGGGTCCGAAGTCCCGGGCAGTCTGTCGGCCTTATCGCGCTACGGCAACCGTTTGACGCGTGTCATCCGTGCGACAGTCGACCGCCAGCGCAAGGTGGTCGCTAGCGCGGCTCGCGAGCTCCCCCGTCTGCACGCTCGCCCTGGCGGGTTCCAGGTCGGCGACGAAAATTGCGTCGATCCGCTGCCGGGGGTGGCCTGCTGAGAACGTGAAGCCGGCAGCGGTACCCGCGAGCGCCCAGGCGTCGACGTAGCGCTCGGCGAGGGCGTGCCACACCGGGCCATCGGGCGTCTCGTTGAGGTCACCGGCGAGGATGACCGGGATCGTCGCTCTGCGCAGCTCACTCACGATCTCCAGCAGATGTATCGCGCGCTCGTCGGCGTCGAGGCTCATGTGCGTTGACACGACGAGCGTGCGACCGGCCGCGGGCAGATCGAGCACCGCCATCGCCAGGCCGCGCTGGTGCAGCCCCCGGCGCTTGGACAGCCGCACCGTCCGCGTCGCAACGACGCGGATACCACGACGGGCGAGCACCATCGTCGCGCCGGAGTCACGACCGCCGGTCACGATCTGCAGCCGCGCGCGGCGAGCGAGTCGCCGCGCCTTGCGCCGCGCGAAGAGGAACCGCGGCACCTCCTGCAGGCACACGACATCGGGGTCGGCTGAGCGGATGACCCGCGCGACCGCGCGGGCGTCGTCGCGCAGCGAGCGCACGTTGTAGGTCAGCACACGCACCGCGTCGCGCTCGGTCACGGCACGACCTGCGTGCCCGCGACACCGTCGACAGCGGCAAGCAGGCTGCCGAGGTCGGTAATGACGGCGCGGGCGCCGGTCGCCTCGACGAACTCGCACGCGGCCTCGACCTTGGGTCCCATGCTTCCCGCCGGGAACGCCCCCGCGTGATGCAGTTCGCGCGCCTCACGCGTCGTGAGCCGCGTGATCGCGGTTGCGTCCGGCGTACCGAAGCCGCGCATCACCGCGGCGACGTCGCTGAGCAGCAACAGGACGTCGGCGGCGCAGAGCCAGGCGAGACGCGCCGCCGTGAGGTCTTTGTCGATGACGGCATCTACGCCGTGCAGCCGGCCGCCGTCGTCGACGACCGGCACGCCGCCACCGCCCGCGGCGATGACAACGTCGGCACGTCCGCACAGATCGACGAGTGCGTCCTCCTCGACGATGCGCACCGGCCGCGGCGAGGGCACAACTCGCCGCCAGCGTCCGTCAGGCATCGCGACGAACGCGTGATCCGTCGTCGCCGCGAGCCGGCGCGCCTCGGCTTCGTCGTACGCCGGACCGACCGGTTTCGTCGGCCGGTGAAACGCGGGATCAGCCGGGTCGACGACGACGCGTGTCAGGACGCACAGCGCCCGGGTCGCGAGCCCGCGCGCGGCCAGCGCGCTGTCGATCGACTGCGCCAGCAGGTAGCCCAGCTGTCCCACGCTCTCCGCACCGCACACGTCCATCGGCATCGGCGGCACGACGGCGGCGGCGGCCTGCTGTTGGAGCAGGATGCGACCGACCTGTGGTCCGTTGCCATGGGTGAGGACGAGGGAGTCGCCGCGCGCGACGAGGTCGGCGAGCGGCCCGGCGACGACGTCGAGCGCGCTGCGGATCTCCTCGACCCCGCCGGCGCCGGTCGGCGGGCTCAGCGCGTTGCCGCCGAGCGCCACAACGGCGCGCACGTCAGGCCGCCGCGCGCACGAGTGGGAGGACCTCGCGCGCGAAGAGCCGGCGTTGCTCGGCGGCGCCGTCGCCGACAAACGACAGCAGCACCGTCGAGACGCCCGCGGTCGCCAGCTCGTGCAGTCCGGCCGCGAGACCCGCTGGGTCGCCGCGGACGAGTTGGGTGCTCGCCCGCTCGGTTCCCTTGGCCTGCCACGACGCGGCCCGCTCCTGCGCCTCTCCGGCCGTCGGGGCGACGAGCACGGGGCCGCCCCAAGAGACGTGCAGCGCGGGTCGGCCCGCCGCGCCCGCCGCGTCCTGTGCCGTCCGCGCGCGGCGCGCTACCTCAGCCGCGGGCAGACCCCACACGTTCCAGCCGTCCGCGATCTCGCCCGCCATCCGGCGTAGCTGCGGGCCGGTGCCCCCGAGCCAGATCGGCACGGCCGGAGTCGACTCGCGCACCGCGGCGACCGCCGCGCGCACCTGGTCGTGCCGGCCAGCGGTGTCGAGCACGGGCAATCCGATCGCGGCGTCCTCCCCGGCGTTGGCGTCGTCACCGGCACCGAGGCCGAGAACGAAGCGCCCCGGGGCCAGCAGGTCGATCGTGCGCACCATGTGCGCGAGGGTCGCCGGCGGGCGAAGGCCCGCGCGTGCGACGAGCGGCAAGACCGTGAGTCGGGAGGTGCGCGCCGCGACCGCGGTGAGTGTCGTAAACGACTCCAGGATCGGCCGCGTCGGTGGCCCGCCGAGCGGGCTCAGGTGGTCGAACACCGACGCCGCGTCGTAGCCGAGCTGCTCGATCTCCGCTGCCGCCCGCAAGAGCGCGTCGCCATCGGCCGTGAACTGCGGCAGGCATACGCCGACCCGCAACGCGGTCATGCGGCGGGCGCGGCCTGCGCCCGACGGGCGAGATCGGCCACTCCGATTACTCCGGCGTCGTTGCCGAACCGAGCCGCGCGGATGTCAGCGAGCGGTCGGTGATCGTGCCCGGTGAGGTGACGGGCGAACGCCACGCGCGCCGGCCCAAGCAGCAGGTCGCCCGCGTCGCCCGCGCCGCCGCCGACGACGAAGCACTCCGGGTCGAGGAGCGCGGCGATGGTCGCCAGGCCTCGGCCCAGCCAGTCGCCGACCTCGTCGAACACCTCGCGGGCGAGCGCGTCGCCGTCGCGTGCCGCGCGCGTCACGTGTTCGCCGTGAATGCCGTCGACGTCGCCGGCCAACGCCAGCATCGCCGTCGCGCGCGTCGGTGCGGTGCGCGCGCGCTCGCGCGCCTTGCGGGTCAGCGCCCCGCCGCTCGCGTACTGCTCCCAGCAGCCGCGGTTGCCGCAGCCGCACCACGCGCCGTCAGGGACGACGGTCAGGTGGCCGGCCTCCGCGGCAATCCCGTAGTGGCCCCGCACCAGCTCACCGCCGCTGACGATGCCGGAGCCGATACCGGTGCCGACCGTCACGACGACGAGCGGGTCTGCGCCCTGCCCCGCGCCGAAGCGGTACTCCGCCCACGCGGCGGCGTTCGCGTCGTTCTCGATGACGACGGGCAGGTCGACGCGCTCCTGCACGCGGGCGCGGAGGGGCTCGTCGCGCCACCCCGCGACGTTGGGCGCGAACAGCACGCGCTCGCGGCCGGCGTCGATGAAGCCGGCCGCGCCGACCCCCACTGCGACGACGTCGTGCTCTTGCCGCAGCTGCGCAACGACGTC
>JBHELW010000148.1:0-14091 GCA_046262915.1 Mycobacteriales bacterium
GTCTGGGGCAGTGACGGCGCCCGCAGCGACGCCATCGTCATCCCTGACGGCGCCGCGTACGTGCAGATGGACGGACCCGCGGTCTTCCGGTGGGCGACCGGCGAGATGGTCGACGTCTGCCGGCGCGCCTGCGACGCCGCGGGTATCGCGCCGCGCGACCTGGCCGCCTTCGTCCCGCACCAGGCAAACCTGCGCATCGTCGACTCGCTGGCGCGCAGCCTCGGCATCCCGGACGACCGTGTCTCGCGCGACATCGTCGACACCGGCAACACGTCCGCGGCGTCGGTTCCGCTGGCGCTATCGCGGCTCGTCGCGTCCGGCCGCCTCGCGCCCGGCGATCCCATCCTGCAGGTCGCGTTCGGTGCGGGTCTGACCTACGCCGGACAGGTCGTGTGCGCACCATGACGACTCCGAGCTCACGGACGGCGCTAGTCACCGGCGCGTCCGGCTACCTCGGCCAGGCGATCGTTGCCGCGCTCGCGCAGCCCGGCGTACACGTCGTGTGCCACTACCGAAGCGACCTCGCCGGCGCGGAGAAGGCCGTCGCCGCGGCAGAGGAGCGCGGCGCCACGGCAGGTCTCGTTGCGGCCGATCTCACCGACCGCGCGGCGCCCGAGGCGCTGCTCGCGGCCTGTCCGTCGCCGCCCGCCGTTCTCGTCGCGAACGCCGGCGCGACCGCCGACGGCTTGTCGATGCTGATGAGCGACGACGCGTTCGACTCGGTGCTCGACGCCAACCTCGGCGCGGCGTTCCGCTGCGCGCGCGCCGCGCTCAAGCCCATGCTGCGCGCGCGCTACGGCCGGATCGTCTTCGTCTCCTCGGTCGCCGGGCTGCTGGGCAACGCGGGCCAGGCGAACTACTCGGCCGCGAAGGCGGGGCTCGGGGGGCTCGCGCGGGCGATGGCCCGCGAGGTCGCGAGTCGCAACATCACCGTCAACGTCGTCGCCCCGGGCGTGCTCGACGGTGGCCTCGCCGCGGACCTCGAGCTCGAGGCGCTGACGGCGTCGATACCCGCCAAGCGCCGCGGCACAGCCGTGGAGACCGCCGCCGCAGTCGCGTTCCTCGCGAGCGATGCCGCGAGCTACATCACCGGAACCACCCTGGCCGTCGACGGCGGCCTGGCCATGGGTTGCTGACCCACCACACCAAGGAGAAACGCATGTCAGAGCAAGACGTCCTCGCCGGTCTCGCGGAGATCGTCAACGAGATCACCGGCCGCCGGGCGAGCGAAGTGGTCTCCACCGCGCGCTTCGTCGACGACCTCGACATCGACTCGCTGAGCATGGTCGAGGTCGCGGTTGCGGCCGAGGAGCGGTTCGGCGTGCGCATCAACGATGACTCGCTGGCGAAGCTCAAGACGGTCGGCGACGCCGTGACCTTCATCGAGACCGCGCGAGTGCCTGCATGACTTCCGTTGTCGTGACCGGCGTGGGCATGACCACGCCGGTTGGTCCGGACGCGCCGTCGTCGTGGGCCGCGCTGCTGGCCGGTGCGTCCGGTGTAGCGCTGCTCGAAGACGACTGGGCGTCCGAGCTGCCCGTGCGCCTTGCCGCGCGCGCGCATACCGAGCCGACCGAACAGCTCGACCGGGTCGAGGCACGAACGCTCGACCGCTCGCAGCGGTTCGCCCTGGTCGCGGCGCGCGAGGCATGGCGCGATGCCGGTCGTCCTGACGTCGACCCGACGCGACTCGCGGTCGTCGTCGGCACCGGCATCGGCGGCGTGCTGACGCTGCTCGAGTCCTACGACGTGCTGCGCGAGCGCGGTCCCCGTCGCGTCTCTCCGCACACCGTCCCGATGCTGATGCCAAACGGCCCAGCAGCTGTCGTCGGGCTCGAGGTCGGCGCACAGGCGCAGGTGCGCGCCCCAGTCAGTGCCTGCGCATCGGGCGCGGACGCCATCGCGCTCGGACTCGACCTGATCCGCAACGGACTCGCGGACGTCGTTGTCGCCGGCGGGACAGAGGCGTGCGTGCACGCGCTGCCGCTTGCGGGGTTCGCACAGATGCGTGCGCTGTCGTCGCGGCACGACGACCCGCAAGCCGCGTCGCGGCCATTCGATGCCGAACGTGACGGGTTCGTGCTCGGTGAGGGCGCGGGCATCGTCGTGCTCGAGTCGGCGAGCCACGCGCAGTCGCGTAATGCGCAGCGCTACGCCGAGCTGGCCGGCGCCGGCGTGACGTCGGACGCCCATCATGTGACCGCGCCGGAACCGACCGGTGCAGGCGCGGCGCGCGCGATGGCGATGGCTCTCGAGACCGCTGCGCTGGACCCACGCGACGTTGGCTACGTCAACGGGCACGCAACGTCGACGCCGATCGGCGACATTGCCGAGGCGAACGCGATCAACTCGGTGCTGGGTCGCGAGGTCGCGGTCTCCGCAACGAAGTCGATGACCGGCCACCTGCTCGGCGCGGCTGGTGCGGTCGAGGCAGTTGTGACCGCGCTGTCGCTGCGCGACGGTGTCGCGCACCCGACGCGCAACTACGACAAGCCCGACGAGGCGTGCGACCTCGACGTGGTCCGCGGCGAGCCGCGGCGGCTAGACCGACCCGCGGCTCTGTCCAACTCGTTCGGGTTCGGCGGTCACAACGTCGCGCTCGCGTTCCGGCAGGTGTCGTAGTGGCCTGGGCACTGGTCACCGGCGGCTCCGGAGACATTGGCGGCGCGATCTGCCTGCGCCTCGCGCGCGAGGGCTACGACGTCGCCGTACACACGTTCCGCGCGGTCGAGTCTGCGGACGAGATCGCCGGCAAAGTGCGCGCGGAGGGTCGCCAGGCAATCGTTCTGCGCGGGCACCTGGGCAAGCCCGGCGGCGCCGAAGCGCTCGCGAGCGCCGCGGTCGAGCAGTGCGGATCGGTCGACGTCGTCGTATCGAACGCCGCGTCCGGGGTCATCAAGCCGGTCAGCGAGCTCGACGAGCGGGCTTTCGACTGGTCGATGGGCATCAACGCGCGGCCCTTGCTGACATTGGTTACGACGCTGCGGCCGCGCGCTGCCGTCGCGATGTCGAGCCCGGGGTCGACACGGGTGCTGCCGGCGTATGCGGTCGTCGGTGCGTCGAAGGCGGCTCTCGAGTCGCTCGTGCGCTACCTCGCAGTCGAGCTCGCTCCGGCGACGCGCGTCAATGCGGTGAGTGCCGGGGTCGTCGACACGCGCGCGCTAAAGCATTTTCCGGATCGCAAGGCGATGCTCGCCGACGGCCGAACGAAGACGCCGGCCGGCCGGCTGGTCACGCCGGACGACGTCGCGAACGCGGTCGCCTGGCTCGTCAGCCCGGAGTCCGCAATGGTCACCGGCCACACGCTCGTGGTCGACGGCGGCTGGAGTTTGCTGTGATTTCTAGCCCGGCCGGGGCCCCAACCCCGGCCTCCTCCGCGAGGCGGGGACCCCTGACCCCGCCCGCGGCCGTAACCGTCGGCTCGCGTGGTAGGTCCGCGCGTCACCGGTTGGGGCTCCTTCTCGACGACGGATCATTCGTCGAGCGGCAAGCCGGCCGGCACCCGCTGCCCGCGTCCGCCGCGAAGAGCGGGCCCGGTGACGGCGTCGTCGCGGGCTTCGGCGCGATCAACGGCCAGCCGGTCGCGGTCTACGTCACGGATGCCGCAGTCATGGGCGGTGCGCTCGGCGCGGCCGGCTGTGCGCGCATCGCGGAGACCATTGACCTCGCCGTCGACCGGCAGTGGCCGGTCATCGGCGTCTTCCACTCCGGCGGCGCGCGGTTGCAGGAGGGCGTCGCGTCGCTCGACGGCGTCGGCGCGGTCTTCGCGGCAATGGTGCGCGCGTCCGGCACGGTGCCGCAGATCTCCGTCGTACTCGGCCCGTGCGCGGGCGGCGCGGCCTACGGTCCCGCGCTCACCGACTTCGTGGTGATGTCGCCGGACGGCCGGTTGTTCGTTACGGGTCCCGACGTGATCCGCTCGGTGACGGGTGAGGACGTCGACGCGGCACGACTCGGCGGCCCGGAGCCGCACGACCGTCGTAGTGGCGTCGTGCACGTGGTCGCGGACTCCGAGTCGGACGCGCTCGACCGCGCGCGTCAGCTGGTGGATCTGCTGACGCAGCAGGGTGCGGTCGATGCGGCCGCCGCCGATGAGCAGCCTTTCGACGTCACGGACCTGATCCCCGCGGGTGCGCGGCGCGCGTACGACGTGCGGCCGCTCGTCGCGCGTCTGCTGGACTCCGGCACGACGCTCGAGCTGCAGCCGGGCTGGGCGCCGAACATGACGACCACGCTGGGACGACTCGGTGGCCGCACCGTTGGCGTTATCGCGAACAACCCGCTGCGCCTCGGCGGCTGTCTGGACAGCACGTCGGCGGAGAAGGCCGCGAAGTTCGTGCGCACCTGCGACGCGTTCGGCGTGCCGCTCGTCGTGCTCGTCGACGTGCCGGGCTACTTGCCCGGCGTGGCGCAGGAGTGGGACGGCGTCATTCGCCGCGGCGCGAAGTTGCTGCATGCCTTCGCTGCAGCAGTCGTGCCACGCGTGACGGTGGTCACGCGCAAGGCGTTCGGCGGCGCGTACATCGCGATGAACTCGCGGTCGCTGGGTGCGACTGCCGTCTACGCGTGGCCCGACGCCGAGCTGTCCGTCATGGGCGCCGAAGCGTCGGTCGAGATCCTGCACCGGCGTCGCCTCGCCGCCGTCGCGGACGGCGAGCGCGCCGAGCTGGCGGGCGAGCTCGCCGCGGAGCACCGCCGACTGTCGGGTGGTGTCGAATGGGCGGCAGGCACTGGGGCGGTCGACGCCGTTATCTCACCGGAACAAACGCGTTCAGCGCTGGCGCGCGAGCTCGCTGCGGCGCCGGCTCGTCGCGCATCGCACAGCAACATCCCGCTCTAGTCCGACCTACGCCGTCCGGTGCGACCGGGTGGCTGCCCGATACCGTCACGCGCGTGGGCCTCATGGACGGCAAGGTCGCGATCGTCACGGGCGCGGGCCGGGGCATCGGCCATGGCGAGGCGATCGCGCTCGCACGTGCGGGGGCGGCGGTCGTCGTCAACGAGCTCGATGCGGACGCGGGCAAGGCCGTCGTCGAGGAGATCACGTCGGCCGGCGGCAGTTCGGCGCTGAACACTGACGACTGCTCCGACTTCGTGGGTGCCGACCGGCTGGTGCGACAGGCGGTCGATGAGTTCGGCGCGCTCGACGCTCTGGTGAACAACGCCGGGATCCTGCGGGACCGCACCGTCGTGAAGATGGCCGAGGACGAGTGGGACGCCGTCATCAAGGTGCATCTCAAGGGGCACTTCGCGCCGACGCACTTCGCGTGCGGCTACTGGAAGGAGACGGGCCGCACCGGGCACGTCGTGTGCACGGCAAGCACTTCCGGGCTGCTCGGGAACTTCGGGCAGAGCAACTACGGCGCGGCCAAGGCGGGGATCGCGGCGTTCGCGACGATCGTCGCGATGGAGATGGCGCGCAGCGGCGTGACGTGCAACGCGATCGCGCCGGCGGCGCGCACACGGATGACCGAGAGCGCCTACGGCGAGATCCCCGTCGGCGCAGCCGATGGCGACGGTTTCGACTTCTGGCACCCAGACAATGTCGCGCCGCTTGTCGTTTTCCTCGCCTCTGACGCCTGCAACGGGATCAGTGGCAACGTGTTCGGCGTACAAGGCGATGCCGTTGAGCTCTACCGGCCATTCACCAGCGCCGCGGTCGTCGAGAACGGCGGACAGCGCTGGGATCCGGAGGCGCTCGCGTCGCGAGTGCCGGAGCTGTTCGCGGAGAGCGGTCTCAACCCGGCCGCGGAGAACATGATGGCGAAGCTGCGCTACTCGATGACGACGCGCGCGTAGCAGTGTGGCGACGCTGGCGCCCTGACATCGTCGCCGCGCTCCCGGGTTGGATCGTCGCGCGGTTTCTCGTCGCCACCGCGCGCATCGCGTCGCACGCGCTCGCGTCGCAGGCGCACGTCGCCGTCGGCCGCCGGACGACCGGACTGCTCGCCTGGGACGCCGGCTGGTACGCGGCAATCGCGCGGCACGGCTACGACGCGCTGCCGCGCGAAGGGCTGCGGTTCTTCCCGCTGTTTCCGCTGCTCGCCCGGGTACTTGCCGTGCCGCTCGGCGGACGCACCGACCTTGCCGTCATCCTGCTCGCCAACGCCTGCGCGCTGCTGCTCGGCGCGCTCGTCCATCGGCTCGTGTCGCGCGAGACCGGAGATGCGCCGCTCGCACGTCGCGCAGCGTGGCTGGTCGCGCTCCTGCCGCCGTCGTATGTGCTGGTCCTCGGCTACAGCGAGGCGCTGGCCGGCGTGCTCGCGGTCGGCGTCTTCCTCTGCATACGTCGGAGGCGCTGGCTCCCGGCCGCGGCGCTCGGAGTGCTCGCCGGGCTGACGCGACCGGTCGGCGTACTGCTCGTCGTGCCCGTCTCGATCGCGGCGGTGATGCGGGTCACTGAGTCATCGTGGGGGGAGCGCCTGCAGCGGCTGGTCGCGGTGTGCGCGCCGGCGCTCGGCTGTGGCGCCTACTTGTGGTGGGTGCAGCGCGAGTACGGCGACGCGCTGCTGCCGCTCCGGATCCAGGCGACCGGTCGGTTGCGCGGCGACGTCACGTCTCCCGTGCAGAGCCTCTGGCGCTCCGCGCAGGCCGCGCTGGACGGCCACCTCGGCGACGCGATGCACCTGCCATGGGCGCTGCTCGCGGTTGCCCTCGTGATCGTCGCGGTGCGGCGGTGGCCGCCGCCCTACGGCGGGCACGCCGCCATCACCTGGCTGGCGACCTACAGCGCGGCGAGCCTGGACTCCGCGGAGCGCTACGTCTTCGGCTCTGTCGCTCTCGTGCTCGCGGCGGCCGGACTACTCCGGCGGCCGGTGACGTTGGTGCTCGCGGCGTCCGGCGTCGTCATGACCATCTACGCGACCGCGGCCTTCCTCAACCGCGTCGTCCCCTAGCGGCGGCGAGGGGATCGGCGTTGGCGCCGGCCGACGACGGGCGGGTTGTAGTCCTCGTTCGGCCGATCCGGCTGGCGGTTGACGGGTCGGCGGGGCGCGATGATCTCCGCGGGGTGGGCGCGAGCACCGGACCACAGGGCCGGGACGGCCTCGACCCGATCGGCGATGGCGTACGCGATCGACTCGTAGTTCACGCGCCAGCCGCGGAAGTGCGGCCACGCCTCCTCCGGCCTCCGGCTCATGGGGAACCCCGGCTGGGCAATGCGTTCGATGCCGGCAGCGAACTCGTCGTAGGTAAGTTCGAGCGGGTCGTCCGGCCGCGGGTCGGCGTTGAACGGGATGCCCATCACGCGGGCGATGTCGCGTAGGCAGGTGAACCCCATGCGCAGACACAGCCGCGCTTCGGACGGCGTCTCGTTGGGCGCGACCGACAGGTACAACGCGGCCGAGTCAAGAACGGCGAGCAACGCAACCACCCACGAGCGCAGCGGTTGCGGCGAGCGGAAGTGGACGAGCACCGGATAGTTGGTGTGGCTCTCCGCGACGTCGGCCGCCCAGCTCTCCCAGTCGTCGTAGAAGGCGGCAAGGTTGTCGACGATGCCGACGAGCTGGTGGCGCGCGAGGATCTCCGGACCCCATGCCGGCTCGCCCGCGCGGCTTTGCAGCTTGGTCACGAGCTGCTCGCGCCGGTTGAAGGCGCCGTAGAGCGTTGGCAGGTAGGCGATCTGCAGCGCGACGATCACGAGACCCGACGCTGCAGCGAACATCGCGACGAGCGTGGTGCCGGTACCCGCCGGTGCGGCGAAGCCGAGAGTGAAGACCGACGACCCGCTCTCCCGGAGGGCACCGGCGAAGGTCGCGCCCCCACCTGCCCACACCATGAGCCCGAAGCCGAGGATCACGAGCGCCAGCCACGTCGCGAGGACCGTCAGCAGCACAGACGGCGCGAGAAAGGCAAGCAGCCGGTCTTTGACCTCGTAGCTCGCGACCCGGTTCGCGATCGCAAAGAACGGCGCGCGCACGAGTCGCTCGACGACCGCGGTGAGGCGTGACGACAGCCCCCGCGGGACGATGAGCGTGCGCATGATGCTCGAGAACGTGACGAGCACGACGACGACGCCGACGACAAGCGCCGCCGCGTGCAGCGGTGTCGTCACGCGCGGTCGTCGGTGTCGTCGGCGTCTTCGGCGCTACGGCGGGCCGCGAGCGCGGCGGCTTCCGCGAGCACGAGTTTCACCGGACGTCCGGTCTGGGTCGCGACCGCGAGTGCGTCGTCGTACTCGGGTGTCGCGTTGACGACCTCGCCGTTCAGGTAGGCGACCTTCACGCGCAGTTCGGAGCCGTCAGCGAGGGTCACCGTCTCGACCGCACGGTCGAGCGCGCGCTTGCGCACGCCGTACTCCCGCATCCCGATCGTCGACGTCTGCCGGAAGAGCGCGTCGCGGGCGGCGTCGGCCTTGGCCGGGTCGACGAGCACAGACACCGTCACCGCGGGGCGGCCCTTCTTCATGTGTATCGGCGTCAGCCACGCATCCGCGGCGCCCGCGGCGATCACCGCCGAGATGACGTCCGGCCACAGCCGCGGGTCGAGGTCGTCGACGTTGGCCTCGACGACGAGGGCGTCGTAGCCCGCCGGCCCGTCGGCGGCGACACGTTCGCCAACGACGATGCGGAGCACGTTGGGCAAATCGTCGAACTCACGCGTGCCTGCGCCGTACCCCACCGAGCTGACCCGCAGCATCGGCAGGTCGCCCCACTCCGTCACCGTGGCAGCCAGCAGCGCGGCACCCGTGGGGGTGCACAGCTCGGCGGGCACGGCGCCGGAGTAGATCGGTGCGCCCTTGAGCAGCTCGAGTACGGCTGGCGTGGGCACCGGCAGCGCGCCGTGCTCGCTGCGCGCCATGCCGACCCCGGTTGCCACCGGCGAAGCCGCGACGACGTCGAGGTCGAGCGCGTGCAACCCAGCCGCTGCACCGACGATGTCGGCGAGCGCATCGAGGGCCCCGATCTCGTGGAACCGCACGAGCTCGGGGGTGCTGTGGTGGATCTGCGCTTCGGCATCGGCGAGGCGTTGGAAAACCTCGAGCGCTGTCCGGCGTACGGCCTCGTCGAGCGGCGCGTTCTCCAGCAGACCGCGGATGTGCGGCCACGTGCGGATGACGGTCGAACGCTCGACGTGCACGTCAACCTTCGTTGCGGCGAGCCCGCCGCGGTCGACCCGCTCCGCGCTCAGGGTGATCCGTTCGACGCCGAGCGCGTCGACCGCGCGCTGCATCACGTCGAGGTCCACGCCCGCGTCGACGAGTGCGCCGAGCACCATGTCGCCGCTCGCGCCAGCGAGGCAGTGGAACCAGCCAAGCCGCGTCACGGCACGCTGCGCAGTGCTGGCGAGTCCTCGGCGGGGCTACGGCGGGCAGCGTTCGCCGCGCGGGCGACCCGCGCCGCGAAGACGCCGGCGCCGAAGCCGTTGTCGATGTTGCACACCGCGACGCCCGGCGCGCACGAGTTGAGCATCGCGAGCAGCGCCGCGAGGCCCTGGAACGACGCGCCGTACCCGACCGAAGTCGGCACCGCGACAACCGGAGTGCCGACGAGCCCGCCGACGACCGAGGGCAAGGCGCCCTCCATCCCGGCTACGACGACCAGTACGTCGGCCGCGTCGAGCACTGGCCGCACGTCCAGCAGCCGGTGCAGGCCGGCCACGCCGACGTCATCGATGCGCTCGACATGGGCGCCGAACGTCCGCGCGACGACGTTGGCTTCTGCGGCCACCGGCCCGTCAGACGTTCCCGCCGCGACGACGACCACCTTGCCTACGGCGGGAGGCGCGTCGCCGACCACGACGCAGCGCGCGTCCTCGTCGACGAGCGCGTCGGGGAAGTGCGCGCGGAGCTTCGTCGCCACGTCGGGCGCGACGCGAGTGACGAGCGCCGGCCGCGACGGCGTGGCGCCGCGCAGCGACTCGACGATGGCGACCACCTGGGCGGGCGACTTGCCCGCGCCGTAGACGACCTCGGGGTCCCCGATCCGCAGTGCGCGCTGGTGGTCGACACGGGCGAAGCCGAGGTTCTCGTACCCCGGACCCACCAGCGCCGGGCGAGCCAGCGCGGCGAGCGCCGACTCAACCGAGGTCGCACCGTCTGCGACGCGGCGCAGCAGGTCGCGCACGTCGTCGCGGTCCATCTCCACCTCCACGCGCAGCGTGCCATGGTCGACGGTGACGCGGTCGCGCACTCCTATACTCGCCGCGCGCCCGGCTCGGGCGACGCCGTCGACGAAGCGCGAGGCCTGTTGCTCCTCGACCCGGACACCGCCGACACGGTCGCGGTCGCAGCGGCCGCCACCGCTGGAGTCGCGCTGCTCCTGTCGGCGACCGCCCAGGTGCGGTTGTCGCGGATGCGCCGCGCCTATGGCGTGCTGCAAGGAGGTCGCGGACAGGACGACTTCGTCACCGCCGTAAACCGGCACGTCGCGGCCGTCGGTGACCTGCGCGGCGAGGTGGGCCAGATCCAGCAAGCGGTGCGGGCGATCCGCACCGATCTCTCTGACGCGATCCGCCACGTGGCAGTCGTTCGCTACGACGCGTTCCAGGAGATGGGCGGTCGGCTGTCTTTCTCCGCCGCGCTCCTCGACGACTCCGGGGACGGCGTCGTCCTGACGAGCATCAACGGGCGCAGCGAGACCCGGACCTACGCCAAGGGCGTGAAAGCCGGCAAGAGTGACCAGCCGCTCTCGCCGGAGGAAGAGCAAGCCATCGGCTTCGCCTCCCGCGGCGGCCCCCCCGCTGACCGGCGCCCCCGCTGACGCCCCCCCGCTGACGGCGCGCCCCTGACGGACCCCGGTGACCGGCACCGCGTCCGCCGAAACGCTCGCCGGAAACTCCGCGTCGCCCGAGCGACTCGCAGTTTCCGATGGCCGACCACCCCGCGCGCGGTGGGGTCACGCCGCGGCGCGCATCGCCAACGCCGCGCGCACCTGCGCGACGACGTGCTGCGGACGCTCCCGCAGGTCGCGCGACGTGAACCGAAGTACCAGCCAGCCGTCCAGCACGATCAGGTTCTGCCGCGCGAGATCGCGCTCCCAGTCGTCGCTCCACACGTGGTAGGCCTTGCCATCGATCTCGATGGCGATGCGCAACGTCGGGTAACAGAGGTCGAGCCACAACTGGCGGCCCGCGACGGCGAGTGGAAAGTTGCGTGCCGGCTCCGGCAGCCCTGCCCGTCGCGCGATCGAGAGGAAGAGGCGCTCGGGGAGCGACCGGGTGCCCCCCGCCACGTCGTCAACGACGGCTAGGAGCCACGCCGGCGCGCGCACATAGAGCGCACACGCCCGCAGCCGCTCAGCGGTCGTCAGCCCCTGTTGCACTACCGCACTGATTACGGCGGCCGCCGCGGCACGCGCCGCTAGCGCAATCTGCACCGCGGCGAGCTCGACGCGGACCACGCGAAGCTCGTCGCGTTCCTGCACCAGCGAGTCGTCGACCAGGGAGCTGCGGTGAAGCACGAGCCCGGGCTGTCGGCGTACCCGCCGGTGCTCCGGGATCGTCATGTGCACCTCTTTCACCCGCGGTGCGCGCAGGCCGTGTACCTCGGCGGCCGTGAAGGCGCTTAGGCACGCGCCGCGTCCGCCGTACCGGAGACACGCACGCAGCCAGGTACGGCGGGTGAGGGGGCCGTTGTGGGTGCAGTAGACGCGGGGCAGGACACGTCGCCACCGGCGCGCGCGCACCTGTGCCCGCACCGCAGCGACCGTCATGCCGGCCGCGCGCACGTCGCTGATCGTGATGATGTCGTCTGCGTTCGGCCAGGTGGGTAGCGCCATGCCCGCAGCGTCACTGGCGGCTCCGCACCTCGGGCACGAAGCCGGCCGAGTGTGGACAGAACGCCGGAAACAGCCGACCGCTGTGGACAGTGCGCCGGAAACTCCGCGTCGCCCGAGCGACTCGCAGTTTCCGCCGGGGAGCAAGCGCAGCGGGAGGGGACTGATTGGCGCGACCGGCTACGTCGATAGCCTGCCGGTGTGATCGACCTGCGGCTGCTGCGCGAGGATTCCGAGCGGGTGCGCGCGTCGCAGCGCGCCCGTGGCGCGGATGAGTCACTGGTCGATGCGCTGCTCGCGGCAGACGAGCGGCGGCGAGCAGCGGTCACCCGGGCGAGCGAGCTGCGGGCGGAGCAGAAGACGCTCGGCCGTGGGATGGGCAAGGCCGCAGGCGGCGAGCGCGAGGCGCTGCTCGCGCAGCTCGCCGCGCTCGCTGGTCAGGTCAAGGCCGCGGAGGCGGACGAGTCGTCAGCTGACGCGGGCCTGCGCGAGCTCGCCTTACGCGTCGACAACGTCGTCGAAGATGGGGCGCCCGTCGGCGGCGAGGACGACTACGTCGTACTGCGTGAGGTCGGCGAGCGTCCGACGTACGACGGATGGGAACCGCGTGATCACGTCGAGCTGGGCACGCTGCTCGCGGCGATCGACACCGAGCGCGGCGCCAAGGTCTCGGGGGCGCGCTTCTACTACCTGACTGGCCCGGGTGCGCTCCTCGAGCTCGCGCTCGTCAACCTGGCGATGGACCGTGCCGTGAACCTCGGGCTGACGCCGGTCATCGCGCCCGCGCTGGTTCGGGGCGAGGCCATGGAGGGGACAGGGTTCCTCGGCGCCCATTCCGGTGAGGTCTATCGCCTCGCCGAGGACGACCTCTACCTCGTCGGCACCAGCGAGGTGCCGCTCGCTGCGATGCACATGGACGAGATCCTCGACGAGCTGCCACGGCGCTACGCCGGCTACTCGTCGTGCTTCCGCCGCGAGGCCGGCTCCTACGGCAAGGACACGCGCGGCATCATCCGCGTGCACCAGTTCGAGAAGGTCGAGATGTTCTCGTTCTGCGCGCCGGAAGACTCGTCCGCCGAGCACTTGCGACTCCTCGCCTGGGAGGAGGAGATGCTCGCGGCGCTCGAATTGCCATACCGGGTCATCGACGTCGCCACGGGCGATCTCGGCTCCTCCGCGGCGCGAAAGTACGACTGCGAGGCGTGGATCCCGAGCCAGGCGCGCTACCGCGAGGTGACCTCGGCGTCGAACTGCACCGACTTCCAGGCGCGCCGGCTCGGCGTGCGCTTCCGCAGCGCCGGGCAGACCGAGCCCGTGCACACCCTTAACGGCACGCTGGTGGCGGTCCCGCGAACGATCGTCGCGTTGCTCGAGAACCACCAGCAGCCGGACGGGTCCGTTCGGATACCGATCGCGCTGCAGCCCTACCTCGGCGGCAAAGACATGCTTAAGCCCGCCGGCTGATGGAGTTCCGCCTCGTCGCGACCGACCTCGACGGCACGCTGCTGCGGAGTGACGGCCGCGCCTCTGCGCGCACGCGCGCGGCGATCCAGGCGGTGACCGATCGCGGTGCCGTCGTCGTCATCTGCACGGCGCGGCCACCGCGCTGGCTGCACGGCATCGGGCTCGACGGGATCGCGCACGAGGTGGCGGTCGCGGTCAACGGCGCGGTCGTCTACGACGTCGCTCGGCGTTCCGTCGTACGCCGGAAGACCATCGAGCGGGAGACGGCGATGGCGCTCGTGCATGGCCTGCGCCGCGCGGTGCCGGGGGTCGCCTTTGCCGTCGAGACCGCCATGGAGTTCCGCCACGAACCGGGATATGTGCCGCGGGCGCCGGTGCCGCCAGGGTCGGTCATCGCGGACGCCGAGGAGATCGTGCGCGACGATGTCGCCAAGCTCTGCGTGCGCCGCGAGGGCGGAACTGTGCTCGAGCTGGCGACTGCGGCACGCGAGCTCGTGGGTGATGATCATGCCGTGCTCACGTGGTCGTCCGACACGCTGCTGGAGATCGGCCCGCCTGGTGTGACCAAGGGCTCCGCGGTCGCGGAGGTCGCCGCCGAGCTGGACGTGCCAGCAGCCGAGGCGATCGCGTTCGGCGACATGCCCAACGACTTGCCCATGCTGGCCTGGGCCGGCTACGCGGTGGCGGTCGCGAACGCGCATCCGGAGGTGTTGGCGGTCGCCGACGAGGTGACCGCGAGCAATGACGACGACGGCGTGGCGGTGGTCCTCGAACGGCTGGCTTCTCCAGTCGTGCACGCCTAGCGGCGTTGCGCCGCCGTTTTGTCGGTGGTGGCTGCCAGCATTCGGCACATGCTGATTCCTGTCGTCATCGCGTTGGTCCTTGCCGCGGCGGCTGGTGCCGTCATCGGGGT
>JBHELW010000149.1:0-4244 GCA_046262915.1 Mycobacteriales bacterium
GTCGACGCGATGCGCGCCGACGGCCTCGAGTTCCTCGAGACGCCCGACTCCTACTACGACGACCCCGAGCTGCGGGCGCGCATCGGTGAGGTGCGGGTGCCCATCGAGGAGCTGAAGGCGCGGCGCATCCTCGTCGACCGCGACGAAGAGGGCTACCTCCTGCAGATCTTCACCAAGCCGGTGCAGGACCGGCCGACGATGTTCTTCGAGCTCATCGAGCGCCATGGCAGCCAAGGGTTCGGCAAGGGCAACTTCAAGGCCCTGTTCGAGGCGATCGAGCGCGAGCAGGAGCGGCGCGGCAACTTGTAAGCGGGGACGCGCCGCAGCGCACGGCGGTAGCGCGAACGGCGGTCAGCCCGTCTGCTCGTCCAGGTCCTGCCCGAGCTGCGCGCGCCAGTCGGCGTTGGCCTGTGCGAATAGCCGGCGAACCTGCTCGAGGTCGTAGGGCTGCTCCATCATGGTGTCGGGGTCCCACTGGCTGCGCGGCGTATTGACGAAGTCGCCGCCGTAGATGTGGATCGCGCCGGTGAACCGGTCGCGCGGGTTGTGAACCGCATGGATGGCATCTCGGCCGAGCGAGAAGACCTCGCCGGTGTCGAGCAGTCGCTCGCCCGCCTGCTGGAGCTGCTCCGCGCCGCGTCGGTAGAGCCGGTTGGTCTCCGCGCCGCCGTAGATCCCGATGACCGCCCACATGCGGTGGTCGTGCGGGTAGATCGTCATGTGCGGAGCCCAGACGACGTTCAGCACGGTGAGGTCTGGACCGGAGTAGAGGACGCCGAGCCCGCCCTCGTCCTTGCCGAGCACGGACGCGACGTCGGTGCTCGATGTCAGCGTCCGGCGAACGACATCGCGAACGGCGCCGCGGGGGTCCGCGTCCTTGACGGCCGCCTGACACTTCGCGACGAGATCGGCTACGTCGAACATGTCGCCCCCCAATGCAGCCGGCACTGACGAGTTGACAACCGTTTTCATTTTCACAGAGGATGCGCGTCGTGGCAAGAGGTCGGACGGCGGCATTCTCGCTCGCGGTGGTCGCATTTACCACGCTCGGCGTGGCGGTCGGGTGCACAAGCCCGGGATCAGCCGCCCCCGGCAAGCCGCGCGTCGTTGCCGGGCTCTATCCCTTGGCCTACGTCGCGCGGCAGGTTGGCGCCAGCGACGTCGCCGTCGTGGACCTCACCCGGCCGGGCGCCGAGCCGCATGACCTCGAGCTGACACCTGCGCAGGTCGGCGACGTCGTGGCTGCCGACGTAGTGCTGACCGTGCGCGGTCTGCAGCCCGCCGTCGACGACGCGGCAGCGACAAAGCACACGCTGGACGCCGCGGCGGTTGGCGCGGCGATCGTCGACGCGGGCGGAAGGCGAGACCCGCACGTTTGGCTCGACCCGTCCCGGCTCGCGGCGGTGACCGAACGTCTGGCCGACCGGTTGGCGGCCATCGACGCGCCGCATGCGACGCAGTACCGGCAGCGCGCAACTGACCTGGCGACCTCGCTCAACGCGCTCGACGCCGAGTACCGGCGCGGTCTCGCGCAGTGTGCACGCCACGAGGTCGTGACCTCGCACACGGCGTTCGGCTACCTCGCCCAGCGCTATGGACTGCGGCAGATCGGGATCTCCGGGCTCGACCCGGACGCCGAACCCGCACCGCGTCGCATCGCCGAGGTGGCGCGCTTCGTCCGGGCTCACGGCGTAACAACAGTGTTCTTCGAGACGTTGGTGTCGCCGAAGGTCGCGCAGACCGTCGCGCGCGAGGCGCACCTCACGACGGCCGTGCTCGACCCGGTCGAGAGCGTGCGCGACGGTGGCGACTACCCGACGGTCATGCGTCGCAACCTCGCTGTGCTCCGTCGGGCGCTCGGATGCAGATGACCCATCCGGCGGCGTTCGAGCTGACCGGGGGCACGGTTGTCCTCAACGGGTCGCCGGTGCTGCACGACGTCGACCTCCGCGTGGCCGACGACGCGTTCGTCGCGGTGCTCGGAGCCAACGGCGCCGGCAAGAGCACGTTGGTCCGGGCACTGCTGCGGCTAGTGCCGTTGAGTCGCGGCGAGCTGCGGGTCTTCGGCCGGCCGGTGTCCGACTTCCGTGACTGGCGGCGGGTCGGCTACGTCCCGCAGCGCGCAACGTCGGCGACCGGCGTGCCGGCCACCGTGCACGAGGTCGTCACCTCCGGGCGCACCCCGCGCGTTAGCCGCTGGCGTCGCCTCGGTCGCGCCGACCACGCGGCCGTGACACAGGCGGTCGCCGACGTCGGCCTGACGGCGAAGTCGCGCACCCCGATCACGCAGCTATCGGGCGGCCAGCAGCAGCGCGTCCTCATCGCGCGTGCTCTCGCCGGCGAACCGGACGTGCTGGTCCTGGACGAGCCGACCGCCGGCGTCGACGCGGAGAGCCAAGACGCGTTCGCCGAGACGCTGCGCGTCCTCAAAGCGCGCGGCGTTGCGGTATTGCTCGTCAGCCACCACCTCGGCGCCATCGCGCCGCTCGTCGACCGCGTCGTGGTGATGGCCGACGGCACTCCGGTCTACGACGGGCCGGCCCCGCCAGCCGGGATGGCCGACGACGACCATCACCACCCCGCGACGACCGGCGTCGGCGCCTGGCGGTTCGCGTGACGTTGCTCGAGCTCGACTTCATGCGCAAGGCGCTGCTCGCGGCCGTGCTCGTCGGGCTGACCGCGCCGGCGATCGGCACGTTCCTCGTGCAGCGCCGGCTCGCGCTGATGGGCGACGGCATCGGCCACGTCGCTCTCACCGGCGTCGGGCTCGGGCTGGTGCTCGGTACGGCGCCGCTAGTCACCGCCGTCATCCTCGCGGTCGTCGGTGCCGTCGCGATCGAATTGCTGCGGTCGCGCGGCGGCACGAGCGGCGACGTCGCGCTCGCGCTGCTCTTCTACGGCGGCATCGCCGGCGGTGTCGTGCTGACGAACGCGTCGCACTCCGGGACGACGACGCTCGTCGCCTACCTCTTCGGTTCGGTCAGCACGGTCAGCGCCGCCGACCTGCGCGTGATCGCCGCGCTCGCTTTCGCCGTACTCGCCGTGGTGGCCATCCTCGGCCGCGAGCTGTTCTCCGTGTGTTACGACGAGGAGGTCGCTCGCGTGTCCGGCCTGCCGGTGCGGGCGCTCAACCTCGTCATCGCCGTCACCGCCGCGCTCACCGTCGCACTGGCGATGCGCGTCGTCGGGCTGTTGCTCGTGTCCGCGCTCATGGTCGTGCCCGTCGCCGCCATGCAGCAGGTCGCCCGCTCCTTCCGCGCAACGCTCGTCGGCAGTCTGCTCGTCGGCGTCGTCGTCTCGGTCGCGGGCCTCGTCTTCGCCTACTACGTCGACGTCGCGCCGGGTGCCGCGATCGTGCTCGCCGCGATCAGCGTGTTCGTCGCGACGTCGACGTGGGCGCGGGTCGCACGATGACCTACCGACCGACGCGTCAGCGGGCCGCAGTGACTGCGGCGCTGGGCTCCGGCCACGCGTTCCGCAGTGCGCAGGAGATCCACGACGCGCTGCGGCAGGGCGGCGACCGCGTCGGGCTCACGACGGTGTACCGGACACTGCAGGCGATGGTCGACGCCGGGGACGTCGACGTGCTGCGCACCGACGACGGCGAGTCGGTCTACCGGCGGTGCCACCGCGACGACCACCACCATCACCTCGTCTGCCGCCACTGCGGCACCACGGTCGAGGTCGCCGCGGACGCGGTCGAGGCGTGGGCGCAGTCGGTCGCGCGCCGGCACGGGTTCGCCGATGTCAGCCACACCGTCGAGGTGTTCGGAGTGTGTCGCGACTGCCGGGAGTCGCGTAGTCAGTCGAGCGCGAGCGGGTAGCCGCGCTCGCGCAGCCGGCCGAGCACCTCGGCGCAATGCTCGGACCCGCGCGTCTCGAGCTGCACGGCCACCTCGACCTCGTCCAGGTGCAGCTTCGGACCGGTGCGCTGGTGCTCGATGTCCAGGACGTTCGCGCCGGTGTCGGCGAGGATGCCCAGGAGCCGGGCGAGCTCACCGGGCTGGTCCGGGATGCGCAGCCGGAACGACAGGTAGCGGCCGGCGGCGATCATGCCATGCCGGATGAGGCGCAGCAGCAGCACCGGGTCGATGTTGCCGCCCGAAAGCACGGTCACGACGGGTGGCTCAAAGTCCGCGGGCGCCTCCATCACCGCGGCGACGGCGGCCACGCCGGCCGGCTCGACGACGAGCTTCGCGCGCTCGAGACAGAGCAGTAGCGCGCGGGACAGCGCCTCGTCGGAC
>JBHELW010000150.1:0-28450 GCA_046262915.1 Mycobacteriales bacterium
ACGACGTCGCGAACGCCCACGAACTCGGCGTTGTCGGCCGGCACTCGCACCGTCAGGTCGCCCTGCGCGACCTTGAGGACGAGGTAGACCTTCTCGACTCCCTTGATGGTGCGCTTCTCGATCGCCTCGATCAGCGCAGCACCGTGGTGCGGGTAGACGACTGTCTCGCCGACCTTGAACGTCATAGGTAATTGCCCCTTCCCTGCGGCGAGTTTACACGAGGCAAGATCGCCAACCGCTGTGGATCGCGCAGGTCAGCGCTGCCGTAGCAATGCTGCGTAAAGCGTGAGCCCCGGACCGAAGGCCATCGCGACGAGATGCTCGCCGGCGGCGGTCGGGCGATCTCGGGTGAGCTGGTCGAGAACGAGCAACACGGTCGACGAAGAACAGTTCCCGTAGTCGCGCAACACCGTGCGCGAGACGGTCATCGCCTCTTCGCCGATACCGAGCTCGCTGCCGACGACGTCGAGGATCCGCGGGCCGCCGGGATGCACCGCCCACCCCGCGACGTCGCCGACCGTTAGACCGTGGCGCGCGAGCAGCTCCGTGATGACGTCGCGAACGTGCAACGCGAGCACGTCGGGCACCTGCGGAGACAGTCCCATGCGAAAGCCGAGGTCCGTCACGTCCCACGTCATGTCGGCCGAGCGCGTGACGTCGGTGCGCGCCGTCACGTCCACGACTGCGAGTCCTGCTGCGTCCGGCCGCAGCACGAGCGCCGCAGCGGCGTCGGAGAACAACGCGTGCGCAACCATCTGCTGCGCCTCGTCCGTCGCGGGCTGCACGTGCAGGCTCGGCAGCTCGAGGCACAGCAACACCGCGTTCCGGCTGCGCGCGACGACGTAGTCCGCGACCGCACCAAGCCCAGGCAGCGCGGCGTAGCACCCCATGTGGCCGACCATCAGCCGTTGCACGTCCACCGGCATGCCGAGGTCACGCGCGAGCAAGATGTCTACGCCGGGCGTCGCGTAGCCGGTGCACGACACGACGCCGAAGAGCCCGACGTCGGCAGCCGCGACACCCGCGTCGGCGAGCGCGGCGCTCACCGCCTCCTTGCCGAGCGGCATCGCCTCCGAGACGAAGCGCTGCATGCGCGCCGCGGTGCCAACCGACGAGATGTCCTCGACGCGCGGGTCGACGACACCGTGTCGCGTCGTCACGCCACTGGACGCCCAGATGCGCGCGGCCTTCGGACTCCCGCCGTAGTGCCGGGCGAAGAAGTCGTCCCACAACCCTTGCTGGTCCATGACGCCGGGCACCGCCGCGCCCGCGCCGACGATCGTCGCGGTCACCATCGCGGCACCTCGGCGTCGTTCTCCGGATCGCCGCCGAGCGCGGCAATGCCGAGCCAGTCGGCGCATACGTCGCTCGTCGCGGGCTGCAGCGAACCGCAGCGCGCGTCGCGGTAGAGGCGCTCCAGGGCTGACCCACGGCGCGTCGCCGCCGCCCCACACGCCTCGAGCATCGACGCCGCAACGGCTGCCGCGGTGTCGCCGGCCAGCAGCTTCGCGCGGTAGATCCGCTGGTTCGTGTCGGCGGTGCCCGGTGCCTCGTCGACGGCGACAGCTGCGTCCAGCGCGACGAGCCGTGCCGCGGCCACCTGCGCGTCGGCGCGACCAATACGGGCGCGAACCGCGGGCAGTTGCGTCAGCGCCCCGGACTCGCCGGCCACCGTGCGTGACCCGAGGTAGGCGACGGCCGCATCGATGGCGGCGCGCGCCACTCCGACATAGACCGCGGCGTACGACGCGACGAGCCACTGCGGCATCACCGCCGCAATGAGCAGGGAGAGCCCGGCGACACCGCCGAGCAGCGCGTCGTGGGGCACATGCGCATCGATGCGGATGTCGTGGCTCGCGGTAGCCCGCATACCGAGCGCGTCCCACGTCGGGTCGACCTCGACCCCCGCATCGGCCGGGACCAGGAAATGCGAAACGCGCGGTTCGCCGGCCGCGGCGCGTGCCGCGATCAGATACGCGTCGGCGAAGGCCGCACCCGAACAGAAGGTCTTCGCTCCGTGGATGCGCCAGCCGTCGCCCTCCGGCGCGTAGGTCGTCGTCACGGCCGACAGGCGCGAGCCGGCGCCGCGCTCGCTCATCGCCACGGCGTAGAACGCACCCTTGGCGGCGTCGCGCAGGATGCGGTCGCGACTCGCGAAGTAGGACTCGGGCACGCCGAGCGCGCGGACGAGATCGTCGGGCGTCATCGCGAGTGCGCCGGTCACGGACGCATGCATGTTGTAGATGAGTGCCGTCGCGCCCGACCCGGCGCCGAGGGCTAGTGCGACCTCGGCGTAGTCGCGGAACGTCGCGCCGCTGCCACCCAGGCGCGTCGGCACGAGCAGGCCGAAGAAGCCCGCCGCGCGTAGGTCCTCCAGGTCCGCCTTCGGCAGTGAGCCGTCGCGGTCGTGCAGGTCGGCGCGCTCGGCGAACGACGGAGCGAGCCGCTCGGCGGCCTCGCGCATCGAGGTCACGCCGCGTCGCCGCGGGTCAGGACGCGCCGCTTCGTTCCGACGCCTTGGTAGAGCACCCCGACGTAGCGCATCGGTCGCATGCGGACGTCGGCTCGTCTTCCGATCCGCCAAAGCAACGCGTCCCGAACCACCGGACGCAGTCCGCGCACGCGTAGCCGGATGTGATGCCGGGCGCAAACGCTCGTGAGCCGCCGCGGATCGACGAAGAGCGCCGCGTCGTGGATCCCGCGCGGTGCCACGCCCGGGATCCGCTCCGCCAGCGTGACGAGCAGGAACCTCGCGAGGCGCGTCGCCGCCAGCGTGTCGCACACCAGCGTGCCGCCGGGTCGCAAGACGCGCGCGATCTCGCCGACGACGCGGTCGAGGTCGGCGACATGCTCGAAGATCTCGCCCGCGACGACGACGTCAACGCTTGCGTCGCGCACCGGTAGTGCGGCGACGTCACAACGCGCAACCGCGACACCGTGGTCGCGCGCCACGCGCGTGGCCTGTTCGCCGATGTCGACGCCGACGTGTCGGTAGCCCCTGACGTGCGGAGCGAGCAGCCCGCCGCCGCACGCTACGTCGAGCAGCATCGGCTCGCCCGCCGCCTGCGGGTCAGGTAGTGGGATGAGCGCCCCGCGTGCCGCCGCGAGCCAGTGCAGCGCGGCAAAGGCGCCGCGCGGCTTCCACCACTCCGCGGCGAGGTCGTCGTACTGCGCCGGGTCGTTGCGCGGTCGCCGGCCGGCGCGCGCGGGGACGCTGGTCAGCGCGGGCACGTGGGCTCCTCGGGCGGGTCGGGGACACTGAGTCTCCCATCCTTCGCGACTCGGCCGGCGGCCGTACTACTGGGGGCAACGTGCGCGCGCTGCTCCGGGCGTGCCATCCGCAGCCGGCGTTCGCCGTCACCGCGATCGCGACGCTGCTCGTCGTCAGCGCCGGTGGCGGCCGGCGGACCGGTTGGGTGACGCTGGCCGTGCTCGCGGGACAGCTGTCGGTGGGGTGGTGCAACGACGCGCTCGACGCGCGGCGCGATGTGGTGGCGGGGCGACGGGACAAGCCGATCGCGACCGGGCAGATCTCGCGCCGCGCGGTCGGCCTCGCGGCGGTGTTCGCGCTGGCCGCGTCGGTGCCGCTGTCGTTGCAGTCGGCCGGGCCGGCCGGCTGGCTGCACATCGCCGCCGTCGCTAGCGCCTGGGGCTACAACATCCGGTTGAAGTCGACGATCGTCTCTGTGGCGCCGTACGCGACGTCGTTCGCGCTGCTGCCGGCGTATCTCGTGCGCTCGCTCCCCGGTCACCCGGCGCCACCGTGGTGGCTCGTCGTTGCCGGCGCGCTGCTCGGCAGCGGCGCACACTTCGTCAACACGCTGCCCGACCTGGCCGACGACGCGCGCACGGGCGTGCGCGGGCTCCCACATCGACTCGGCCGGCGCGGGTCACTCCTCGCCGGCACGGGGCTACTGGCGGCCGGGTGTGCGGTGCTCGCGGTCTCGCCCGCGGGGCCGGTCGGCGCGGCTGGCGGCCTCCTCCTCGTGCTGGCCGTCCTCGGCGGCGTCGGCATCGTGGTCGCGGGTCGGCAGGCGGCGTCCCGCGCGCCGTTCGGCCTCGCGATCGCCGTAGCGGTCTGCGCCGTCGTGCTGCTCGTCGTCCGCGGCAACAGCCTGGGCTGACGATCAGCGTGCCGGCGTCGCCGTTGTGCACAGCCGCGGCGCGGCGGCGCGGAAGTGTCGGTGACCGCAACTAGCGTCCCGTCCATGGCGACCAGGCTCCGCGAGCGGCCCGCGTTCCGCTGCTCGGAGTGCGGGCAGACGCACGCGCGCTGGACCGGCCGCTGCACCGAGTGCCAGGCGTGGGGCAGCGTCAGCGAGGTCGGCGCCGCTCCCGTCGCGCGCCGGCTCCGCGCTGGAACGGCGACGAGCAAAGCCCAGCCGATCGCGACGGTCGACGAGCATGCGGCGCGCGCGCAACCAACCGGCGTAACCGAGCTCGACCGCGTCCTCGGCGGCGGGCTGATCGCCGGCAGTGTCGTGCTGCTCGCGGGCGAGCCCGGCGTCGGCAAGTCGACGTTGCTGCTCGCGGTCGCCGATCGCTTCGCTGCCGCCGGCGGACGCACGTTGCTGGTGTCGGGCGAGGAGTCGGCCGCGCAGGTGCGCCGCCGGGCCGGACGCACCGGCGCGCTCGCACCTGAGCTCTACCTCGCCGCAGAGACCGACTTGGCGGCGTTGCTCGCGCACGTCGATGCGGTGTCACCGACACTGCTCGTCGTCGACTCGATCCAGACGTTCTCGCATCCCGACGTCGAGGGGGCGGCCGGCGGCGTCACGCAGGTGCGGGAGTGCGCGGCCGCTCTCATCCGCGTCGCCAAGGAGCGCGGCATCGCCACGGTCCTCGTCGGACACGTCACCAAGGACGGCGCGATCGCGGGACCGCGCGTCCTCGAGCACCTCGTCGACGTGGTCCTGCAGTTCGAGGGCGAGCCGCACACGACGCTGCGAATGGTGCGCGCCGTCAAGAACCGCTTCGGCGCGGCCGACGAGGTCGGCTGCTTCGAGCTGACCGACGACGGCATCGTCGGGCTGCCCGATCCGTCCGGACTCTTCCTGTCGCGCCGTTCGGTCGGCGTCCCCGGCAGCTGCGTGACCGTGACGCTCGAGGGCCGGCGCCCGCTGGTCGCCGAGGTCCAGGCCCTCGTCGTGCCCTCGCAGGTGACCGCCCCGCGGCGCGGGTGCAGCGGGATCGACGCCGCGCGCCTCGGCATGCTCCTCGCCGTTCTCGAGCGCCGCGGTGCCGTGCCGCTCGCCGGCGCGGAGGTCTACGCCGCGACCGTCGGCGGGATGCGGATCACGGAGCCAGCAGCCGACCTGGCGATCGCGCTCGCGCTGGCGAGCGCGTCCAAGGGCAACGCGGTGGCGCGGGACGTCGTCGCGATCGGTGAGGTCAGCCTGACCGGCGAGGTACGCCGGGTGCCGGGCGTCGATCGGCGGCTGGCCGAGGCAGCGCGCCTCGGGTTCGCGCGGGCGCTGGTGCCACCCGACAGTGGACGCGCGCCCGACGGCCTCGCGGTGGTCGAAGTCGCCGACCTGCGCAGCGCATTGCGCGCGGTCGGCTAGCGCACCCGCCGTAGGATTTGCGCGCCCGGTCTGCGCGATCTGAGCCGGCAACAGCCAAGGAGCGACGTGGCGGGCGCGGAGCGCGAGGAGCTGCTGCTGCCGACCCTCGCCGCGATCGCGCCGGGCACCCCGTTGCGCGACGGCCTCGAGCGCGTGCTGCGCGGCAACACCGGCGGGCTCATCGTGCTCGGCTACAACAAGGGCGTCGAGGCCATGTGCTCGGGCGGCATTCCGCTGGACGTCGAGTTCTCCGCCCCGCTGCTGCGCGAGCTCGCGAAGATGGACGGCGCGGTCGTGCTCAACGACGACTACACCCGGATCATGCGCGCGGCCGTCCATCTCGTCCCGGACCCGTCCATAACGACCGAGGAGTCGGGCACGCGGCACCGCACGGCGGAGCGGGTCGCTAAGCAGACCGGCTACCCCGTGATCTCCGTCAGCCAGTCGATGCAGATCATCGCGCTCTACGTCGACGCCAAGCGCCGGGTGCTCGACCAGGGCGCGGCGATCCTGTCGCGCGCCAACCAGGCGTTGGCCACGCTGGAGCGCTACAAGCTGCGGCTCGACGAGGTGTCCGGCACGCTGTCCGCCCTGGAGATCGAGGACCTCGTGACGGTCCGCGACGCGGTCGCCGTCACGCAACGCATCGAGATGGTGCGCCGCATCGCGAGTGAGATCGAGGGCTACGTCGTCGAGCTGGGCAGCGACGGGCGGCTGCTGCGACTGCAGCTCGAGGAGCTGATGGCCGGCGTCGACCTCGAACGCGAGCTCGTCATCCGCGACTACGTGCCAACCGGTCGGCGCGCGCGTACCACCGAGGCGATCCTCGACGACCTCGACACCCTCAGCCCGGAGGACCTGCTCGACCTCGCCGCTATCGGCAAGGTCGCCGGCTTCCCGGCCGGCGCCGATGCGCTGGACGCGGCGGTGAGCCCGCGCGGCTACCGGCTGCTCGCGAAAGTGCCGCGTCTCCCGCGGGCGGTCGTCGACCGCATCGTCGAGCACTTCGCGAGCTTGCAGAAGCTGCTGGCGGCGACGCCGGAGGACCTGCTCGCCGTAGAAGGCGTCGGTGAGACGCGCGCGAAGAGCGTTCGCGAGGGCCTGAGCCGCATCGCCGAGTCGTCGATCCTCGAGCGCTACGTCTGAGGCAGCTCGGGGTTACCCGCCATCGCGCGGACGTCGACGAGAAAGACCGGACCGCCGGAACCGCGCAGCACCTGCTCGACGTACGTCGGGAGCCCCGTGCCGGACGACACCGCCCCTTCCTCGGGGGTGAGCGAGTCGGCGTCGACGACCTCCATCACCCGGTCGCAGACGAAACCGAGCTCGTCCCCCGGGCCGCCCAGCACGAGGACGTCACCGGTGCCCTCGCCGCCGGGCGGCCGGACGTCGATGACCGGTAGCGACCGCCCGCGCAGGTCGAGCACGCCGGCAAACGGCGCCTGCATCCCGGGCAACGCGACCAACTCGGCCAGTCGGACGACCTCGCGCACCTGGTCGACCCGCGTCGCGTAGTCGTGACCGCCGATCGAGAACGTGACGAAGTCGCGCACGTCACGCCCCACCAAGCTGCCGACACAGCGCGACAAGCTCCGCGACGCTCCGCCCACCGAGCTCGCTCGCGTCGTGGTCGGTCCCCGCGCGGCTAAGCGACTCCGCCGCCGCGCGGTAGGTGCGCGCCGCCGCGTCGGGGTCACCGAGGCGACCGAGCACGCCGGCCAGGACAAAGTGTGCGAACCCAGACCCCGGGTCGATGTAAACCGCCTTGCGTAGGACATCGAGCGCGTCACCGTCTCGTCCGAGGTTGGTGAGCGCGACACCGCGCAGGTAGTAGGCCTCGGCACGCAGCGGCTCGGCCGACATGATCTCGGCCGCGCGCGCGGCCGCGTCGTCGTAGGCGCCCTGGGCCAGTGCGTCGTGCACCTCGGCCAGCGACGGTGGCGCGGTCGCCGGTTCCGCGCGCGTGGGCTCGCGGGGCGGTCGTTGGAACGGCAGCGCCCGCGGTTTGGTCAGCACCTCCCACGCCGTCGACCGGCGCTCGGCGCGCGGCGCCCGGCGCTCGGTCCCCGCAGGTGGGCCTTCGTCCTTCGTGCGCCGGTCCGGCAGGACGACGCGGCGCTCGTCGCGGCCCGGCTCCCGCGGCGGGTCCCGGCGGTAAACGAACGCCTCGCCCAACGTGACGAGACGGAAGTCCTCGTTGACCTGCCACAGCGTCTCGCTGTGCCCGAGGAAGAGGTAGCCGCCGTCGCTCAGGCAGCCGTGCAGCCGCACGATGAGCTCGCGCGTCGTCTCGCGCGAGAAGTAGATCGTCACGTTGCGGCACAGGATCAGCTGGCAGGTCTCGCCTGGCTCGAACGGCGGCGCGTCGGTCACCAAGTTGTGGTGACGGAACTCCACGAGCTCGCGAATCTCGGGGCGCACGACGTAGTCCGCACCGTCGCGGACGAACCATCGCGCCGTCTCCTCCGCCGCCGAGAGGTTGAGAGCTCGCGCGCTGTACCTGCCGCGACGCGCGGCCTCGAGCGCATGCGTCGAGATGTCGGTGGCGACGACCTTCAGGTCCCAGCCCTCGATGAGCGGCAGCAGCCCGCGCAAGAGCATCGCGACGCTGTAGGGCTCCTCGCCGGTCGAGCACCCGGCGCTCCAGACGCGCAGCTTGCGCGAGCCGGACGCGACGGCGAGCCGGAGCAGCTCCGGTAGCACGTGCTGCCGCAGCGCACGGAACTGCGGCGGGTTCCTGAAGAAGTGCGTCTCCTGGATGGTGACCGCGTTGAGCAGCGCCTGCATCTCCACCGCGCCCGCGGGCGCATCGAGCAGCGCGAGGTAGTCATCGACGGAGTGCGCCTTGGCCGCCGCCAGCCGTTCGCCGAGCGAGTACTGCAGGGAATTGCGCCGGCTGTCGTCGAAGACCAGGCCGGCCTGCCGCGCCAACATCGTGCGGACCCGGTCGAACTCCGCATCACTCAGCTGCAGCTTCACGGTGCCGACTCGCTGACGATGCGACGGAGCAACGGCGCGATCTCGCCGAGGGGCAGCTGGTACTCGACCGCGCCAATCTCCTGCGCTGCTGCCGGCATGCCATAGACCGCAGACGTCAGTTCGTCCTGCCCGATCGTGACTGCCCCGCGATCACGCATGTCCTTGAGCCCCGCGGCGCCGTCGCGGCCCATGCCGGTGAGGAGCACGCCGACCGCCTCTGCACCCACGCTCTCGGCGATGGAGGTGAACGACGCGTCGATGCCGGGGACGTGAAACTGCCGCTCGGGCGCGGGCTCGCACACGACGCGCAGCCGGTCGCGGACGAGCAGGTTCAGCCCGCTCGGCGCGACGGTCACCTCGCCCGGCATGAGCCGGCGTCCCGACTGTCCCTGCACGACCTTCAGCGCCGACTGGCTGCCGAGCCATTGGACAAGGCCGGGGATGAACCCCTCGGCCATGTGCTGCACCACGAGCACCGCCGGCGCGAACCCGCGGGGCAGCCTGCCGAGCACCTGAGCGAGCGCCTGCGGACCGCCCGTCGACGCGCCGATCGCAACCAGCTGCACGGGGATGGACCGTGGGGCGAGCTCGATGCTCGCCGCGCTCAGTGTCGCCACGCCGTTCGTCGTTACGGCGGGCACGCGCGCCGCGGGCGCCGCAGCGGCTGGTGCCACGTCCTGAGCAGTGGCCGACCCACGGCTGAGGCGCCCACGCGGGTGCGTGATGACGCGGATCCGGCTGGCGACCCGTAGCCGACGCCGCAGCTCGTTGGCGTAGCCGTCGAGCGCGCCACCTTCGCCCCACGCCGGCTTCGCGACGACGTCGACCGCACCGGCCGCGAGCGCCTCCATCGCGTGCGCGGAGTTCTCGGGGTCACCCGAGGCGGAGTAGACGACGATGGGTGTCGGCCGGCTCGCCATGATGCGTTCGATGGCCTCGATGCTCGACATGACCGGCAGCTCGAGGTCCATGAGCACCGCCGCCGGCTTGAGCCGCTCGACCATCGAGACGGCCTCGCGTCCGTTGCGCGCCTCGCCGATGACCTCGAAGTCGGCGTGCGTCTCCAGCGCCTTGCGCAGGAACCGTCGTTGCACGACGGAGCCCTCGGCGATGAGGATGCCGACCCGCGCCGCCGCCGGGGCGGGATCGCCGCGCGCGGGCGACTTGGTCTTCCCGTCAGCCACCCGTCACCGCCCGAAACGCCGTCGTCAGCAACGAGTCGACCCCGCGGCGGCGTGGCTTGAACCAGCCGCCGCACAGCGCGCGGCTCAGCGAAGCGAGAACGGGTCACCGCCTTGGACGAAGTCGCCGATCCGGCCGATGACGCGGTAGGTCCCCGGTGGCACCGACGGCTGACCGCCGACGCACCCGGGGGCGCTGCGCCGGCGGAACCAGGTCACCGAGAAGCTGCGTATCTCGCCGGACTGCAGGGCGACCGGGTTGCTGCCACCGCCCTGCGAGCAGTCGTCGCTCGACCAGACACGGTCGGTGCCGGAGACGATGCGTAGCTCACGGGCCGGTTGGCCCAAGTCGATGCGACACGAGGTGGGTCCGACGTTGCGGACGGAGAGCGTGAGCTTCGGTCGCACCCCCGCCGGATAGCTCCGCGCGTCCGTTGTCGCGCCGATCTGCAACGTCGCGAGCCGGCACGGTGCGCCCGGCGAGCCGCTCGCGACGGGGGCCCGCGACGCGGCCGCGCTGCGCGCCGGGGACCCGGCGGTGGAGCTCGGCGTCGCGCTGGAGCCCGCGCCCCGCAGCGTCGCGGACCCGTCACCGCCACCGCCGACGCAGCTCCGCAGCAACAGCACCGCGACGAGCAGCACACCGAGCAGGACGGCACGCCGGCGCCAGTAAATGCTGGCGGGTAGAGGCCCACGCGGGTGCACGATCGCGTCGACGTCCATGGGCGGCCGATGCTAGACCGCTTTCTACGCGGTTGACGCCCCTAGCATCGCGCTGTGCACCCCGTCGCGCGCGCAGCGATGCGCTGGTACGACGAGCACGCGCGCGACCTGCCATGGCGCCGCCCGGGCACTACGCCATGGGCGGTCCTGGTCAGCGAAGTCATGCTGCAACAGACGCCCGTCGCGCGCGTGCTGCCGGCATACCAGGCGTGGCTCGACCGCTGGCCGACACCGGCGGCGCTGGCTGCGGTGCCCAGCGGTGCGGCGGTGACGCAGTGGGGGCGGCTCGGGTATCCGCGGCGCGCACTGCACCTGCACGCCGCCGCGTGCACGATGGTCGCGCGGCACGGCGGCCGCGTGCCAACTGCCCTAGACGACCTCCTTGGCCTACCGGGGGTCGGCCCATACACCGCCCGCGCGGTCGCCGCCCTCGCGCACGGGCAACGACACCCGTTCATCGACACCAACGTGCGCCGCGTCGTGGCGCGCGCCGTGCACGGCCGACCACGCACGTCCGGGATGCTGCCCGCCGCGGAGCTGGCCGACGTCGCTGCCCTGTTGCCGCGGTCGCCGCGTGCGGCGGCCCGCTGCGGGTCGGCGCTGATGGAGTTCGGCGCGCGCGTGTGCACCGCGCGCGCGCCGCGGTGTGCGAGCTGTCCGCTGCGTCGCCGGTGCGCCTGGCGAGCCGCGGCCTACCCGCCCGACACGACACCGCGACGTCGTCCGGAGTGGACCGGCAGCGACCGACAGGCGCGCGGCGTACTCCTCGCCGCGGTTCGTGACGCAGCGCGTGACGTCGCGGCCGACGAGCTGGCACTGCTGTGGCCGGACGCAGAGCAATGCCGGCGCGCGCTGGCCAGCCTGGTGGCCGATGGCCTTATCGTCGGCGTCGGCGAGACGGCGTTCGCGCTACCCGGCTAGGGCTTACTCCGCCGTAGCCGTGCCCGAGCCCGCCATATCGACCGGCGGCGCGTCGGGCACCTCGATCACCGGCCGCGGCTCGCCGCGGAAGGTGAACTTGGCTTCGTCGCCCTCGCCCTCGGCGTCGACGACGACGATCTCGCCGGGACCGAGCTCCTTGTAGAGGATCTTCTCGGACAGCGGATCCTCGATCTCCCGCTGGATCGTGCGCCGCAGCGGGCGCGCGCCGAGAACCGGGTCGTAGCCCTTCTTCGCGAGCAGCGACTTCGCGGCCGGGGTCAGCTCCAGCGCCATGTCTTTGTTCTTGAGCTGGTTGTCGACCCGCGTCAGCATGAGCTCGACGATGTCGACGATCTCCTCGGGCGACAGCTGGTGGAAGACGATGACGTCGTCGATGCGGTTCAAGAACTCCGGCTTGAAGTGCTGCTTGAGCTCGTCCTGAACCTTCGTCTTCATCCGTTCGTAGTCGATCTGCTTATCGCCGCCCTTGCTGAAGCCGAGGTTGAAGCCCTTCGCGATGTCGCGGGTGCCGAGGTTGCTCGTCATGATGAGGATCGTGTTCTTGAAGTCGACGACGCGGCCCTGGGCGTCGGTGAGCCGTCCGTCTTCGAGGATCTGCAGCAGCGTGTTGAAGACGTCGGGGTGGGCCTTCTCGACCTCGTCGAACAGCACGACGGAGAACGGCTTACGCCGGACCCGCTCGGTGAGCTGCCCGCCCTCCTCGTAGCCGACATAGCCCGGCGGCGAGCCGACCAGCCGGCTCACGGTGTGCTTCTCCATGAACTCGCTCATGTCGAGCTGGATGAGCGAGCTCTCGTCGCCGAAGAGGAACTCGGCAAGCGTGCGCGACAGCTCGGTCTTCCCGACGCCGGAGGGTCCGAGGAAGATGAACGAGCCGCCTGGGCGCTTCGGGTCCTTCAGGCCCGCGCGCGTGCGCCGAATCGCCTGGGACACCGCCTTGATCGCCGGCTCCTGGCCGATGACGCGCTTGTGCAGCTCGCCTTCCATGGCGAGCAGCCGCGCGGTCTCCTCCTCAGTGAGCTTGAAGACCGGGATGCCCGTCCACGTCGCGAGGACCTCGGCGATCTGCTCTTCGTCGACCTCGGCGACGACGTCCATGTCGCCGGCCTTCCACTCCTTCTCGCGCTGCGCCTTCTCGGCGAGCAGGGTCTTCTCGCGGTCGCGCAATGCGGCGGCCTTCTCGAAGTCCTGCGCGTCGATCGCGCTTTCCTTCTCGCGCCGTACTTCGGCGATCCGCTCGTCGAACTCGCGCAGGTCCGGCGGTGCGGTCATGCGGCGGATGCGCATCCGCGAGCCGGCCTCGTCGATGAGGTCGATCGCCTTGTCGGGGAGGAAGCGGTCGGAGATGTAGCGGTCGGCCAGACCGGCGGCGGCGACCAGTGCGGCGTCGGTGATCGACACGCGGTGGTGTGCCTCGTAGCGGTCCCGCAGGCCCTTGAGGATCTCGATGGTGTGCGCGACGGACGGCTCCTGCACCTGGATCGGCTGGAAGCGCCGCTCCAGCGCGGCGTCCTTCTCGAGGTGCTTGCGGTATTCGTCGAGAGTCGTCGCGCCGATCGTCTGCAGCTCACCGCGGGCGAGCATCGGCTTGAGGATGCTCGCCGCGTCGATCGCGCCTTCGGCGGCGCCTGCGCCGACCAGCGTGTGCAGCTCGTCGATGAACAAGATGATGTCGCCGCGGGTGCGGATCTCCTTCAGGACCTTCTTCAGCCGCTCCTCGAAGTCGCCGCGGTAGCGGCTGCCGGCGACGAGCGCGCCAAGGTCGAGGGTGTAGAGCTGCTTGTCCTTGAGGGTCTCGGGCACCTCGCCCTTGACGATGCCCTGCGCTAGGCCCTCGACGACGGCGGTCTTGCCCACGCCGGGCTCGCCGATGAGGACGGGGTTGTTCTTGGTACGGCGGGACAGCACCTGCATGACCCGCTCGATCTCCTTCTCGCGCCCGATGACCGGGTCGAGCTTGGACTCGCGGGCCGCCTGGGTGAGGTTGCGGCCGAACTGGTCGAGGACGAGCGATGTCGTTGGGGTGCCCTCGCCGGGGCCCGCACCAGCCTCGCCACCCTTGCCGCCGGCGTAGCCGGAGAGCAGCTGGATGACCTGCTGACGCACGCGGTTGAGGTCGGCGCCGAGCTTGACGAGAACCTGCGCGGCTACACCCTCGCCCTCACGAATGAGGCCAAGCAGGATGTGCTCGGTGCCGATGTAGTTGTGGCCGAGCTGTAGCGCTTCGCGGAGCGAGAGCTCGAGGACCTTCTTCGCGCGCGGCGTGAACGGGATGTGGCCGGACGGCGCCTGCTGGCCCTGGCCGATGATCTCCTCGACCTGCTGGCGGACGCCCTCCAGGGAAATACCGAGCGACTCGAGCGCCTTCGCGGCGACGCCCTCGCCCTCGTGGATCAGTCCGAGCAGGATGTGCTCGGTCCCGATGTAGTTGTGGTTGAGCATCCTGGCTTCCTCTTGCGCCAGGACGACCACGCGCCGTGCGCGGTCGGTGAACCTCTCGAACACGTTGCTCCCTCTCGCGCGCTGTGACCGCGGGCCAAAGCTCACGGTCACTCGCATGTTAGACCCGCACCGTCGCCCCGATCGGCGTATTGCACCGGTTGCGGACCCGCCGTATTCGGTTGTCGTTGATCTCAACGCAGTGAAGCGGAGGCAGTGTTCCCCGCACGCGTTCGCAACAAGCGAACGGCGCCCCGAAAGCCGAACGGCCCGCCGGGTCACGGCGGGCCGGGAACCGGTCTGGCGGGCTAGCGGTGGGCCGCCTCGTACTTCTCCGCGATCGTCGCGGCGATCCGGCCCCGCTCGCTGACATGAAGTCCCTGCTGACGCGCCCACGCGCGGATCTCGGCGACGCGCTCACGGTCGCCGCCGCCGCGGCCCCGGCGACCCCGGCGCAGGCCCGACCCGCTGCGCCGCGCGGCCCCCACATACGCCGCGAAGGCGTTGTGTATCTCGGTGTTGTGCTCGGCGCAGACGTCGATCTCATAACTGCGTCCGTCGATCGAGAACTCGACTGTTGCTTCGCCTTCTTTGCCGTCTCCGCACAAATCGCAGACGAGCAGGGTGAGTGTGCGCTGTGCCATGACGACCAACCTCCGGGAAGCACGGCGGAATTCTCGCCGGCGCCCGAGTTATTTCCCGAGGCGCATTTCGATTGAACCTCGCATTTGCGAATTGCGCAAATCCCGGTGGAAAAGGGCGATTTACTCCGGGCGAACCAGCGGGAAGAGGATCGTTTCGCGGACTGTCGAGTTCGTCAGGACCATCAGCAGGCGTTCCACCCCTAGGCCGAGCCCCCCGGTCGGGGGCATGCCGTACTCCAAGGCACGCAGGAAGTCCTCGTCGAGCTCCATCGCCTCGGGGTCGCCGGCAGCCTTGGCAGCGGACTGCGCCTCGAGGCGGCGGCGCTGCTCGACGGGGTCGGTGAGCTCGCTGTAGGCCGTCCCGATCTCGCGCCCGGCAATAACGAGGTCCCAGCGCTCGGCGACGCCGGGCACGCTGCGGTGCGCTCGGGTGAGCGGCGAGACGTCGACGGGGAAGTCCACGTAGAAGGTCGGACGCATCGTGTGCGGCTCCACCAGGTGGTCATAGAGCTCGAGCACGATCGCCCCGGCGCTCGACGCTGTGCTGACGTCGACCCCGGCGGCCGCGGCGCTGTCGCGGAGGCCATCGACGTCGTCGAGCGATACTGCGCGACCGGCCGCCTTGGCCACGGCCTCGAGGACGGGCACCTTGGGCCACGGCCCGTCGAGGTCCACCTCGCCGTCATCGCCCGCCGGCACGCGGCGTGTCCCGATCGCCCGATCTGCGGCGGCCAGGATGAGCTCCTGCGCGAGGTCGGCCATCGAGTTGTAGTCGCCGTACGTCTCGTAGGCCTCGAGCATGGTGAACTCGGGATTGTGCCGGGTGTCGATGCCCTCGTTTCTAAAGTTGCGATTGATCTCGAAAACTCGCTCCACGCCACCGACGATGAGGCGCTTTAGATAGAGCTCCGGCGCGATACGCAAATACAGCTTCAGATCGAGCGCGTTGTGATGCGTCACGAACGGTCGCGCGGTCGCCCCGCCGTGAACGGGATGCAACATCGGCGTTTCGACCTCGAGAAATCCGCGCGCCGCCATTGTTTCCCGCAATGCCGTGACCACTTTGCTGCGCGTGGTCACGAGCGTTCGCGCCTCCGGGTTGACGATCAGATCGACGTAGCGCTGGCGCACCCGCGTCTCTACGTCGGTCAGCCCGTGCCATTTGTCCGGTAACGGGCGCAGCGCCTTCGCGGTCAGCGTCCAGTCGCTGGCGCGCACGCTGAGCTCGCCGCGGCGGGTCGTCACGACCTCGCCCACGACACCGACGTGGTCACCCAGGTCGACATCGGTCTTCCACGCGGCGAGCTCGTCAGCGCCCAACGCGTCCGCCGCGAGCATGACCTGGATGTCGCCCGAACCGTCGCGCAGCGTCGCGAACGACAGCTTGCCGCCGATGCGGTTCAGCAAAACGCGCCCGGCGACCGCGGCGTGTTCGCCGGTGCGCGCCCCTGGTTCCAGGTCCGCGAAGCGTGCTCGCAGGTCCGCGGCCGTCGCGGTGCGCTCGAAGCTGACGGGGTAGGGATCGCGCCCCGCGGCGCGGAGGCGCTCGCGCTTTTCCCGGCGGACGCGCAGCTGTTCGGGGAGATCGGCGTCTGTCGTCACGGCGCGACGTTCTTCTCGTGCACGAGGCGCAGACCGATGAGCGTCAGCCACGGCTCGTGCACGTCGATCAGCCGGCTCTCGGCGAGGACGAGCGGGGCGAGCCCGCCAGTCGCGACCACCTTTGCCGCGCCCCCGAGCTCCGCGACCATGCGCTCGAGGATGCCGTCGACCTGACCCGCGAAGCCGTACACGATGCCGGACTGCAGCGCCTCGACCGTGCTCTTCCCGATCACTGATCGGGGGCGCGCGATCTCCACCCGGCGCAGCTGCGCGCCGCGCGCGGTCAGCGCCTCGACGCTGATCTCGATGCCCGGCGCGAGCGCGCCGCCGATGTATTCGCCGCGAGCGCTCACCACGTCGAAGTTCGTCGAGGTTCCGAAGTCGACGACGATGGCCGGCCCGCCGTAGAGATGTGCGGCCGCCATCGCGTTGACGATGCGGTCCGCGCCGACCTCCTTCGGGTTGTCGATAAGGATGGGCACGCCGGTGCGGACACCCGGCTCGACGACGACCGGTGCGAACGACAGGTAGCGGCGGCACATCTCGCGCAGCTCGACCGTCATCGACGGAACGACGGAGGCGATTGCGACTCCGCTGACGTCGTCGTCGAACTCGTAGCCCGCCGTCGCGACGAGGCCGCGCAGCAGGAATGCGAGCTCGTCGGCGGTGCGCCGCGCGTCGGTCGCGACGCGCCAGTGTGTGACGAGCTCCTCACCGGCGAAGAGCCCCGCGACGGTGTGGGTGTTGCCGGCGTCGATGGCGAGCAGCACCGCTAGCCCCCTGGGACGCCGGACACGGCGCGCAGGTCGGCACCGAAGTCGAGGATCGGCGCGGAGTGCGTTAGCGCGCCAACGGCGAGGAAGTCTATGCCCGTCGCCGCCGTCTCCCGGGCGCTGTCCAAGGTCAGCCCGCCGCTTGCTTCGAGCCGCGCGCGACCCGCGACTGCCTCGACGGCCGCACGCACGTCATCGGTCGTCATGTTGTCGAGAAGGATGAACTCCGCCCCAGCGGCGACGGCCGCCACCACCTGCTCGATCGTGTCGCACTCGACCTCTACCTCGAGGTCGGGGTGGGCTGCGGCAACCAGCCGGTAGGCCGTGACGACGTCACCTGCGGCGAGCACGTGGTTGTCCTTCACCAGCGCCGCTTCGGACAGCGACATGCGGTGGTTGACGCCGCCGCCGCACCGGACGGCGTACTTCTCCAGCGCCCGCAGCCCCGGCGTCGTCTTGCGGGTGTCGCGGACGCGCGCGTGTGTCCCGGACACCGCGTCGACCCACCGCGCGGTGAGCGTGGCGATGCCGGACAGGTGGCAGAGCAGGTTGAGCGCGGTGCGTTCGGCGACGAGCAGGTCGCGGGTGTGCCCGCGCGCGGTCATCGCCACGGTCCCGGGGCGCACGCGGTCGCCGTCGCTCGCCTGCAGCTGCGTCGTCAGCGAGCGGTCGCGGGCCACGACATGGAAGACAGCGGCCGCGACGGCGAGACCCGCGACGACCCCGGTGCCGCGACTCACGATTGCGGCCTCGCTCGTCGCGTCGGGCGCGATCGTCGCGTCGCTCGTGACGTCTACTCCGGTGGGCAGGTCTTCGACCAGAGCGCGCTCGACCAGCGTCTCGACGTAGCTCGGATCGAGCTCGCCCACCGCGAGCACGTCGGCGACGTGCGCGGGCAGCGTCACCTGGTCGGAAAAAGCGCCGGACCGGCAGTGAACTCGCTGCGCAGCTCGCCGTCGTCACCGAGGACGTAGTGCAGGTGGCCGCGCCAGGTCGCACTGTCGTCGGGGAAATCCTCACGCCAGTGGCAGCCGCGAGTCTCGGCGCGTTCGTAGGCAGCACTCACGACAACGGACGCGACGGTCAGGAGGTTCGTCGCCTCCCACGTACCGGTGTGCGGCTCACCGGACCAGTCCTGTCCGAGCACCTCGAGTGTCTTCGCCGTCGCGGCCAGGGACGACGCGCTGCGCAGGACGCCCGCGCCGTCGGTCATCGCCGTGGCGATCTCGTCGCGGCAGGCGGCGTCGACGACGCCCGGCGGACCCGCGCCGTCGACTGCGGCCGCGGCCGGCGGTAGCCCGGCCCGCAGGTCCTCCGCGATCCGATGCGCGAAGACGAGCCCCTCCAGCAGGCTGTTGCTCGCCAGCCGGTTCGCACCGTGCACGCCGGTGCACGCGACCTCGCCGCACGCGTAGAGCCCGGGGATGGACGTGCGGCCAGACAGATCGGTGCGTACGCCGCCGCTGGCGTAGTGAGCAGCCGGCGAGACGGGTATCGGCTCGCGGACTGGGTCTACGCCCGCCGCGCGGCAGCGCGCCGTGATGGTCGGGAAGCGTTCGTGCAGCACGTCAGCGCCGAGCCCGGTCGCGTCGAGGAAGAGGTGGTCGGTGCCGAGCTCCGCCATCCGGCGGCTCATCGCCTTCGTGACGATGTCGCGCGGGGCCAAGTCCGCGAGCGGGTGCAGCCCCTGCATCACCCGGGTGCCGTCGGCGGTGACGAGCACGGCCCCCTCGCCGCGCATCGCCTCGCTGATCAGCGGCCGGGCCTCGTCGCCGCTCGTCGCACCCGGCACGTGCAACGCTGTCGGGTGGAACTGCACGAACTCCAGGTCGGTCACGACCGCGCCGGCGCGCAGGGCTAGTGCCACACCGTCGCCGGTCGATACCGGCGGGTTCGTCGTTGCGGCGTAGATCCGACCCATGCCACCGGTCGCGAGCACGACCGCGCGGCCAAGGGCGGCGCCGACACCGTCTTCGGTGCCTTCGCCGAGGACGTGCAACGTCACGCCGGCCGCGCTGCCGTCGCGAGTACGCAGCAGGTCGAGCACCAGAGCGTGCTCGATGACATCGATGTCGGCGGCCGCGCGCACCTGCGCGAGCAGGGCGCGCTGGATCTCGGCGCCGGTTGCGTCGCCGCCCGCGTGGACGACACGCGAGCGCAGGTGACCGCCTTCGCGGGTGAGCGCCAAGTGCCCGCCCGCCATGTCAAACCGCGCCCCGAGGGCCATGAGCTCCTGCACGCGCGACGGCCCCTCGCGCACGAGTGTCGTGACCGCCGCCGGGTCGCAGAGGCCGACGCCGGCAGTCAACGTGTCTTGCTCGTGCTCGGCCGCGGAGTCGAGCGGGTCGAGTGCCGCCGCGATGCCGCCCTGCGCCCAGCGCGTCGCGCCCTCGTCCAGGAACGACTTCGTCACGAGCAGCACGCGGCCCGCGCGCCGCGCCTCCAGCGCGGCGGTGAGGCCGGCAATCCCGGAGCCGACCACGACGATGTCTGCGCTGCGCTGCCAGCCGGGCTCCGGGGCGCGCAGCCGCCGCGGAACCTGCGGCGCGATCACCAGACGGCTTCGGCCTCGTCGTCGCGCGCGCCGGCGGGGCGCTCTACGACATCACCACGCCGGAGGCCACCGAGCTCGCCGGGCAGCGCGTCGGCCGCGTCACTGCTCGTGCCGCAGATCCGGTTGGCGGCATCGACGAAAACGACCTTGGGGACGAGCGCCCGCGCCTCGGCGTCGGGCAGCGTGCAGTAGCTGATGAGGATCACGACATCGCCCGCGTGCACCAGACGCGCGGCGGCGCCGTTGATGCCGATGACCCCGCTCTCGCGCGGGCCCGGGATGACATAGGTCTCGAGTCGCGCGCCGTTCGTCACGTCGACGATCGCCACCTGCTCGCCAGGGAGCAGGTCGGCGGCGTCCATCAGGTCGCGGTCGATCGTCACCGACCCGACGTAGTTCAGGTCGGCCTGGGTCACCGTCGCGCGATGGATCTTCGACTTCAGCATGGTGCGAAACACGGTGGTCACGGCTCCTTGTGAGTACGTGCCGCGCCGACGGGTGGTCCGCCGACGTTGGTGTGAGTGTTGTCTATCAGGCGGGTCTTGCCCACATACGCAGCAACAAGAAGTACGGCTGGTCCATGCCCGTCCGGCCCCGCTGCGACATCCTCAAAAGTCTCGGGGTCGACGAGCGCGAGGTAGTCCACGCGCACGCCGGGCTCATCGGCAAGGACGCGCCGTGCCGCGGCCAGGATCGCGGCCGCGTCGCCACCGCCGAGCCCGGTCTGCTGGCCGGCCTCGAGCGCGCGGGGAACCACCGTCGCCTGCGCGCTCTCCGCGGGTGAGAGGTAGGCGTTCCGGCTGGACAGCGCGAGGCCGTCCGCGGCGCGGACCGTTGCCACGGTGGCCACTGTCTTGGGGCGGGCAAAGTTGAGGTCGCGCACCATCTGCCCAATCAGCTGCGCTTGCTGCCAGTCCTTCTGGCCGAACAACGCGACGTCTGGCGCGACGAGGTGGAACAGCTTCGCGACCACGGTCAGCACGCCGTCGAAGTGGCCGGGGCGGCTGGCGCCCTCCAGCACGTCACCGCGCGGTCCCGCGGAGACGCGGACGACACCCGGCCCGGCGTAGACGTCGTCGACACTCGGCGCCCAGACGACGCACACGCCTTGGCGCCGACAGACCTCAAGGTCCGCGTCGAGCGTTCGCGGATAGCGCTCGTAATCCTCGCCCGGCGCGAACTGCAGCGGGTTGACGAAGATGCTGACGACAACCGCGCCGTGCCGGCTCGCTTCGCGCATCAGCTCCGCGTGACCGTCGTGCAGCGCACCCATCGTCGGAACGAGCGCGATCGTGTGCCCCGCTGCGCGAAGGGCGTCGAGTGCCTGATCAAGCTCGTCGACGGTGCGCACCAGGACCGGTACCAGTACCTCGTCCGCAACCGACGTCATGCCTGCGCTCCCGCGCCGTGCGGGGCGGCGAGCACATCGAGCAGCCGCTCGGCCGCGACGGCACTGAGGCGGCCCGACTGCAACGCGCGCTCAGCCGTGAGCCGCGCCATCGCGACGTAGGCCGGTACGACGGTCGGCGCGGTCCGGCGTAACGCGGTCAGGTGCGCCGCCACCGTGTCGGCGTCGCCCCGGGCGACCGGGCCGGTGAGCGCCGCGTCGCCGCGCAGCAGGGCGTTGTCGAGGCTCGCGCTGAGCAGCGGCGCTAGCAGTCGCGACGGCTGCTCGACGCCTGCCGCGCGCAGCAGGTCGCTCGCCTCATTGACGAGCGTGACGAGGTAGTTGGCGCCGAGCGCAAGCGCCGCGTGGTACAGCGGGCGCTCACCCTCTGGCACCCACACCGGCTCGCCATGCATCTCCAGCACCAGCGCTTCGGCGACCGGACGCAGCACGTCCGGAGCGGTGACGCCGAACGTCGCGCCGACGAGGCGGTCGACGTCTTCGGCAGCACCGAGAAACGTCATGACGGGATGCAGCGCGAGCGGCAGCGCACCAAGCTCGACCGCCGGCTCGAGCACCTCCAGCCCGTATCGGCCGCTGCAGTGCACGACCAGCTGGCCGGCGCGGACGTCACCGCCTTCCGCCAACCCGCGCACGACCCCCGCGAGCTGGTCGTCCGGCGGCGTGACGAGAACGAGCGCCGCCCGGCGTACGACATCGGACGGCGAGAGGACCGGCACCCCGGGAAGCCGCTCGGCGGCGCGTCGCTGCGACGCGGCTGACACGCCGGAGACGGCAACGACCTCGTGCCCGGCGGAGTGCAGCGCTGACGCGAGCGCGGTGCCCACCCGACCGGCGCCGACGACACCGACGGTGAGGCGCGCCGGGCGGGCGGCTGCCGCCGTCATCAGTGCTCGGAGGTCATCGCGCTGATCGCCTTTCGTTCCAGTCCACGCACGGGTACCGGACGAGGCAGCTGCCGACCACGACGGCCGACACGCGTGCAAGGGTACGCCGGTGAGCGGGCGCGGTTGGGAGACCTGGCGCGCCGCGACGCAGCGCGCGCTCTACGGTCCGAACGGCTTCTACCGCGGAGGTCGTGGACCGGGTCGCGACTACCGAACCTCGACAACGGCGACGGGCAGTTTCAGCGTCGCGCTCGCGACACTCGTCGACCTGCTGGACACCGCCCTGGGTGCGCCACCGACGTTGCACGTCGCCGAGGTCGGAGCCGCACGCGGGTGGCTGACGCGCACCCTGTCCGCGGAGCTCGCGGTCCGGTCGCCCGAGCTCGCCGCGCGCGTCGAGTGGTGGTGCGTCGACCTCGGCGCGCCACCCGCCGACCTGCCCGCGCACATCAACTGGCGCCACACGCTCGACGAGCTGCCGCCGCTCGTCGGACTGCTGCTCGCGAACGAGTGGCTCGACAACGTGCCGGTCGACGTCGTGGAGCGGACCGAGGACGGGCCGCGTCTGGTGGAAGTGAGCACGACAGGTGACGAGCGCCTCGGTGCTCCGGCGCCCGCCGACGCGCTCGACTGGCTCGCTCGTTGGTGGCCGCTGGCGGAGGTCGGGGACCGCGCGGACGTCGGTGTGCCGCGCGACGACGCGTGGGCGCATGCGGTGTCGACCGTGCAGCGCGGCGTCGCCCTCGCGATCGACTACGGCCACCTTCTTCCCGAGCGCGCGGCGGGCGCGTACGGCGCCGGGACGCTCAGCGGGTACCGCGACGGCCGGGCGGTGCTGCCGGTGCCGGACGGCAGCTGCGACATCACCGCGCACGTTGCCCTCGACGCCGTCGCGGCCGCCGGCGAGAGGGCCGGCGCAGCCGTCACCGTGCTCACCGACCAGCGCCACGCGCTGCGCGCCCTCGGGGTGCGCGCCGCGAACCCGCCGCGCGCGCTCGCCGAGGCCGACCCCACGGCGTACCTCGACGCGTTGCGCGTCGCCGGTGAGCACGCGGAGCTGATCGCACGCGGCGGTCTCGGCGACTTCGGCTGGCTCGTTCAGTCGGTGGGCATGCCGCTCCCGGAGCCGCTGCGCGGCCTGCCCGGCGTACGCGCGACGACCTGAGTCCCGGGCGAGTTGGTGGACGGGCTGAGCGCCGTGCGAACATGACGGGCCGCACCCGCCGTACCGAGGGGACCGATGGTCGAGACCCTGCCCGAGCACCGGCTGACCACCGCGCAGGTTGGCATGGGCATCGGCGCGAGCGAGCTCGCGACCGCCGACATGGTGCTGAACATCGGTCCGCAGCACCCGTCGACGCACGGCGTGCTGCGCCTCGCGCTCATCGTCGACGGCGAGCGCATCGTCCGTGCGGAGCCGGTCATCGGCTACATGCACCGTGGCCACGAGAAGCTCTTCGAGGCGCGCGACTACCGGCAGATCATCGTGCTCGCCAACCGGTTCGACTGGCTGTCGGCGTTCGCTAACGAGATCGGCGTCGTACTCGCCGTCGAGCGGCTGATGGGCCTCGAGGTGCCCGAGCGCGCCCTGTGGGTCCGGACGCTGATGGCCGAGCTCAACCGAGTGCTCAACCACCTGATGTTCCTCGGCTCCTACCCCCTCGAGGTCGGCGCCATCACGCCGGTCTTCTACGCGTTCCGCGAGCGTGAAGAGCTGCAGCGCGTGATGGAGGAGGTCTCGGGCGGGCGGCTGCACTACATGTTCAACCGGGTCGGGGGGCTCAAGGAGGATCTGCCGGCCGGTTGGAAGGACCGCTGCCGCCAGGCCATTGCCGACGTCCGCGCGGGCATGCTCGACATCCGCAACGTCATCCTCGGCAACGAGATCTTCCACCAGCGCACGCAGGGCGTCGGCGTGCTCAGCCCGGACGCAGTCTTGGAATACGGCGTAAGCGGCCCCATCGCGCGCGCGGCCGGCGTCGACATGGACCTCCGCCGCGACGAGCCCTACCTGAAGTACGGCGAGGTGACATTCGACGTCGTGACGCGCACGGCCGGGGACTGCTACGCACGGTTCGAGTGCCTCATCGACCAGGTCGACCAGTCGCTCAACATCGCCGACCAGTGCCTCGACCGCATCCCGCGCGGCCCGGTCAACGTGAAGCTGCCCAAGGTCGTCAAAGCCCCGGAGGGCCACACCTACGCGTGGACGGAGAACCCGCTCGGGATCAACGGCTACTACCTCGTGAGCCGCGGCGAGAAGACGCCCTGGCGGATGCGGATGCGGACCGCGTCGTTCAACAACATCCACGCGCTGTCGCACCTGCTGCCGGGCACGCTGATCCCCGACCTCGTCGCGATCATGGGGTCGATGTTCTTCGTCGTCGGAGACGTCGACAAGTAAGCGGTGTCGGTCACCCTGCTCGACTGGCGGCGGCGGGTCGCCCAGTCCTACGCCGACGCGCGCGCGACCGCGCGGACCGAGCCCGAGCCGGCCTGGCAAGCCTGGCGCGCCGCACGCGACGAGCTGTTCGCCGCGCACCCCGACTCCCCTGATCGCGACGCGAGCCCGCTGCCGTTCGCGCCGTACGACCCGGCGCTGCGCTTCGACGCCGAGCTCGACGTCGACGTCGCGCCCGAGCGCCTGCACGTCACGACGAGCGACGCGCAGCCCGTCGTACTCGACCGCATCGGCCGCGTGCACCTGCCGGTCGGCGACCTCGACGTGTGGTGGCTGGCCGCGTACGCCGGCGGCCTGTTCCTACCGTTCGCGGACGCGACGAACGGCACGACGACCTACGGCGGCGGGCGCTACCTGCTCGACACGGCGAAGGGCGCGGACCTCGGCGGCGACGGGGGCATGCTCGTCGTCGACTTCAACTTCGCGTACAACCCGTCGTGCGCCTACAGCCCGCGCTGGGTCTGTCCACTGCCGCCGCCCGGCAACCGCCTGTCCGTCGCGATCGACGCCGGTGAGCTCGCGCCGCGCTAGAGCAGGCCCTTCGACATCAAGTACTCCTTGGCTACCGCCGCCGCGTCGGCGTGGTCGACCTCGACCTTCTTGTTCAGCGCCTTCAGCTCGTCGGTGGTCATGACGGCGAGACTGTTCAGCGCCGCCTGGCCTTCAGCACCCACGACGCTCGCGCGCACGACGGGCACCACGTTGTCGACGGTCTGCAAGTGCTTGTCGTCCTCGAGCGTGACGATGCCGAAGCCGTCGAGGCTGCTGTCCGAAGAGAACACGAGGCCGATCTGGACCTTGCCGTTCTTGATCGCGTTCTTCGTCACGGGTCCACCCGCGTCAGTCCCGAACGACGTGAAGCCGGTGAAGTGGATGCCGTAGACGCGCTCGAGCCCGGGCTTGCAGAACGGTCGCTTCGGGCACTCCGACGGTCCGCCGAGCTGCAGCTTGCCGCGGTAGGCCGCGAGGTCGGACAGCTTCGCCAGGTTGTTGTCCGTGGCGAACTTCTTCGTTACGCCGAAGGCGTTCTGGTCGGCGGCCGCTGCGGGCGTCAGCACGGTCAGCCCGGCCTTCGTCGCGAGCCCGCGCAGCGCAGTGAGCGTCATGTCGAGATCACCCGACGCGAGCGCAGTCGGGTCGGCCCCACCGGGCTGCTTGTTCTGCTTCTTGTTGAGGAACTCGGTGAGCGTCCCGACGTACTCCGGCACGACGTCCAGCTCGCCCTTCTCCAACGCCGGCTCGACGACCTCGCGGTTGGTCAGCTTCTTCACCGACGCGTCGTAGCCGGCTTTGTCGAGCACCTGCTCGTACATCGCCGCGAGGATCGAGCTCTCCGCGAAGCCGAACGCGCCGATCGTCACCTTGCCCTTCGCGGGCGACTGCGAGCCGCCCGACGTCTTCGGCTCGTTGGTGCCGGAGCCGCACGCAGTAGCGAGAACCGCGGCGACGGTGGCAATGCTGACCAGAACGTGTCGTGCGCGCATGACCTGCCCGCCTTCTGTGTCCCGTCCGGCCGATGCACGCCCGGACGCGTGTCTGGCGGGCGAATGACCCGCTGCGGCTATCTCACACCGTCGGCGCAGCGACCGCAACGCGGTCGGTCGCCAGCGCGGCCGCGCCCGGACGGTCCAGCGCGGTGCGGCGACCTGGCGTCACCGCGCGCTGCACCGCGCCCATCGCCAGCTCCACCGCGAGCGACAGGCCGGCGACGAGGAGCGCCCCCGCCAGCAGCATGACCTGGTCCTGCTGACCGAACCCGTCGACGACGAAGCGGCCGAGGCCGCCGCCGCCGACCACCGCGGCGAGCGTCGCCGTTGCAACGACCTGCACCGTCGAGGTGCGCAGCCCGGTGAGAACAAGCGGCCGGGCGAGCGGCAGCTCGACGCGGCGAATGAGCTGCGCGCGCGTCATCCCCATCCCGACCGCCGACTCCCGCACGTCCGGGTCGACTCCGCGCATCCCGACGTAGGTGTTCGTGAGGACGGGAGGCAGCGCGAAGATGGCGAGCGCGATCACGGTTGCGCGGTTGCCGAACCCGATCGGCGACGCGGCGAAGAGCACGAGCACCGCGAACGTGGGAATTGCGCGACCGATGTTCGAGACGTTGATGGCGAGGAACCCGCCGCGGCCCCGGTGCCCGAGCAGGACTCCGAGCGGTATGGCGATGACGCTCGCGATGAGCACGGCGGTCGCCGTGATCAGCAGGTGCTCCCCGAGCCGGTACGGGATGCCGTCGGCGCCCGACCAGTGCGCGGAGTCAGTGAACCAGCGCAACGTCGCCGCGAGCAGCTTCATCGCGGCCGCCGCAGCCAGGGCGTGAGCTGGCGCTGGAGGAGCACGAAGCCAAGGTCTGCGGCCACGCCGATGAGGATGCACAGCAGGGACGCCGTGAGGATCTGCGCGCGGTAGAACGTGTTGAGTCCCTCGTAGATGAGCGAGCCCAGCCCGCCGTACCCGAGCAGTGCGCCGACGGTGACCAGCGCCACTGTCGACACCGTCGCGACCCGCAGTCCGGCGACGATCGCCGGGAGTGCCAGTGGCATCGTCACCGTCGCCAGCTCGCGCAGTGGGCCGTAGCCCATCCCGCGGGCGGCCTCCCGCACCTCGTCCGGTACGCCGTGCAGCCCCGCCAGGATGTTGCGCACGAGGATGACGAGTGAGTACGCCGTCAGCCCGACGACGACGGTCCGCTGACGCAGTCCGAAGCCCGGCAGCGGGAAGAGCAGCCCGAAGAGCGCGAGCGACGGGATCGTGTAGATGACGCCGGTCGTGCCGAGCACGACGGCCTCGATACGCCGCGAGCGCGTCGCGAGCACCGCGAGCGGCACCGAGAGCACCAGGCCAGCGGCGACGACGACCAGCGTGATTGTGATGTGCTGCCGGGTCGCGGCGAGGAGTACGTGGCGGTTGTCGACGACGTAGGACCAGCGAAACCACGGGTTACTGCCACTGGCCGCACCGAAGGGAGCGTGCACGGAGGTGGACGCTATCCCCGCGATGATCGAGCTCGACCGCGTGACGAAGCGCTACGGCGACACGACCGTGGTCGACGAGCTCACCCTCGAGGTCGGCGTCGGCGAGCTGTGCGTGCTCGTCGGTCCCTCGGGGTGCGGCAAGACGACGACGATGAAGATGATCAACCGCCTCGTCGAGCCGACGAGCGGCCGGATCCGGGTCGACGGCAAAGACGTCCTCGGCCTTCCCGTCGCCGAGCTGCGCCGCGGCATCGGCTACGTGATCCAGCACGTCGGGCTGTTCCCGCACCTGTCGATCGAGGCGAACGTCGCGACGGTGCCGCGGCTGCTCGGCTGGGACAAGCGACGCATCCAGGGCCGAGTTGCGGAGCTGCTCGACCTCGTCGGCCTGGAGCACGCGCGGTACGCCCGGCGCTACCCCCACGAGCTCTCCGGCGGGCAGCGGCAGCGCGTCGGCGTCGCGCGTGCGCTGGCCGCGGACCCCCCGGTCCTGCTGATGGACGAGCCGTTCGGTGCCATCGACCCCATCACCCGCGCGCGGCTGCAGCAGGAGTTCCGCCGGCTGCAGGCGGAGCTCCGCAAGACGGTCGTGTTCGTCACGCACGATGTCGACGAGGCGGTGCTGCTGGGCAACCGCATCGCCGTCCTGCGCGAAGGCGGGGTTCTCGAGCAGTACGACACGCCGGCGGCGATCCTCGCGCGCCCAGCGACGGCGTTTGTCGCCGAGTTCGTCGGGAGTGACCGTGGACTGAAGCAGCTCTCGGTGACGACCGTCGAGCGGTCGGCGCTGGAAACGGCGGTCGTGGTCGATGCCGCCGCCACCTTGAGTGATGCGCGGCGCCTGCTCCGCAAGGCCGACGCCGACCTCGCCGTCGTGATCGACGCTGGTGGGGCGCCGGTGGGCGCACTGCAGCGCGCGGATGCTTCCGGTCGCGGGCGCGTCGACGGACATGCGCGGGCGCTACCCGTCGTCGAGGTCGGCAGCGCCCTGAAGGACGCGTTCGCGGAGCTGTTGCAGCAGGACCACCCCGTGCTCGCTGTCGTCGAGGACGGCCGCTACGTCGGGGTGCTGACGCCCGGCGGGGTGCACCGCGCACTGCGCGCCAGCTCGACGTAGCCCGCCGCGCTGCGGCAATGCGGCGCGTGACGTCCACCAGAAGGCCGCCGGAAACAACTGGTCGTCACCGCGACGCGCTGTTTCCGACGAGCGCGCAGTTAGGTCTGCGGGGATGACCGCGGTGGTCCCGCGGCGGGGTCGCCGGTGCCAGCCGACGGCGGCCGCGGCACGCGGCAGGCGCGCTCGAGGAGCAGGGCGGCG
>JBHELW010000151.1:0-5526 GCA_046262915.1 Mycobacteriales bacterium
CGCGGCGGTCATCACGACCGCGCGCAGTCCTCGGGTGCGCGCCGCGCGCCGGCTGACCAAGCGCGCGTTCCGACAGCAGGACGGGCGCTTTCTCGTCGAAGGGCCGCAGGCCGTTCGCGAGGCGGTAGCGGCGCCGGGCACGGTCGTCGAGCTCTTCGCGACGAGCGACGCGGCGACGCGCCACGCCGAGCTGCTGGCCGCCGCACGCAGCGGTGGCGCCGCGGTTCACCTCGTGACCGACCCGGTGATGGGCGAGCTGGCCGAGACGGTGACGCCACAGGGCCTCGTCGCGGTCGCGACGTTCGCGGTCACGGCGTTGGCCGACGTCGTCGGATCGAGCCCGCGCCTCGTCGCCGTGCTCGCTTTTGCGCGAGACCCGGGTAACGCCGGGACCGTCGTCCGCGTCGCGGACGGTGCCAGCGCGGATGCGGTGGTGTTCCCGGACGGCGCGGTGGACCCTTACAACCCGAAGTGCGTGCGCTCGGCCGCCGGCAGCCACTTCCACCTGCCGGTCGTCACTGGTGTCGACGTCGCCGAGGCGGTCTCGGCGTTGCGCGCTGGCGGGCTGCGCGTGCTGGCCGCGACCGCCGCGGTCGAGGCGGTGCCTATCGACGACGTCGACCTGCGGGGGCCGACGGCGTGGCTGTTCGGCAACGAGGCGTGGGGGCTGCCGGCAGAGGTCGCGGGCATCGTGGACACCGCCGTGCGAGTGCCCATCTACGGCCGGGCCGAGAGCCTCAACCTGGCGACCGCGGCCGCGGTCTGCCTCTACGCTTCCGCCCGGGCGCAACGCGCGCCGGGTGGCTGCAGGGAAGAGGGCCCGTGACCCCGGGAACCGGCTACGACGAGCTTCCGGACGGCGTGCTCGTCGCGGACGGCGCCGGCCGGGTGATGGTGGTCAACGTGGCCGGTGCGAAGTTGTTGCACCGGCCGGTCGACGAGCTCGTCGGGCTCGACTATCGCGCAGTGCTGCCGCTCTACGACGCGGCTGGCCGTGACTGGTGGCAGTGCACGGCGCCCTACGACGGGCTCCCGACGCGTACTGCGCAGCCAGAGCGGCAGCTCTCCCTCGACGGACCCGACGGTCGCAGCCTGCTCGTCACTGCGCGCTACGTCCGGGAGGGTGGCCGCGTCGTGCGGCTGGTCGTCGCGTTCCGCGACGCGACGGCACGCGAGCGGCTCGAGCGCAGTGGCGCCGACCTCATCTCGACCGTCGCGCACGAGCTGCGCTCGCCACTCACGTCGGTGAAGGGCTTCACGGCGACGCTCCTCTCGCGCTGGGACCGCTTTCCCGACGAGACCAAGCTGCAGATGTTGCGCACGGTCAACGCCGACGCGGACCGTGTCACCCGCCTGCTGACCGAGCTACTCGACGTATCGCGCATCGACGCCGGCCGCATCGAGCTGCGTCGTCAGGTCGTCGACCTGCCACGGCTCGTGGAGAAGGTGTTCGCGGGGCGCGTCGCGGCGGGTGACGCGGCTGAGCGGTTGGTGCTCGATCGCCGCTCGGCCTTGCCCGAGATGTGGGCCGATCCCGACAAGCTGGAGCAAGTGCTGGCCAACCTCGTCGAAAACGCGTTGAAGTACGGCGCGGGTCAGGTCACCGTTGCCGTCATGGGAACCTCCGACGCCGTGACGGTCACCGTGACCGATGAGGGTGAGGGCATCCCGGACGAGCTGCTGCCGATGGTCTTCGCCAAGTTCTGGAGGCGCGGCGGTGTCACCCGTGTCGCGGGCACTGGGCTGGGCCTCTACATCAGCAAAGGGCTCGTCGAGGCGCACGGCGGATCGATCACCGCCGGCCGCGGGCCAGCGGGTGGCGCCGAGTTTCGATTCGTGCTGCCCGCCGGATCCGCTCCGTACGAGAGCTGACCCGGCGGGCGTTACGCCGGCCAGCGATCCCTATGCTGGCGGCGCCGGCGCGCCGCCTGCGTCGCCCGCGGACCCGAGGAGCTCGACGCGGTGCCCGACTACGACCCGGTGCAGGTCTCGCCGCTGCACGCGGACCACCTCGCGCGCGCTGCTGCCGAGGCGAGCGCCGCGATCACCGCCGCGACCGACCTCGACCAGCTGGCGGCGGCGCGGAGCGCCTATCTCGGCGACCGCTCACCCATCGCGCTCGCGCGCAGCGAGATCGGGGCCTTACCTCCGCAGGCTCGCAAGGAGGCCGGCCAACGAGTGAACGCAGTGCTCGAAGAGCTGCGCGCGCTGCTCGCTGAGCGCACGACCGCGCTTGAGTCCGCACGTGACGCCCGCGCGCTGACGGCCGAGCGCGTCGACGTCACGCTGCCGTGGGACCGGCGGCCGCGCGGCGCGCGCCATCCGCTCACGACGATTCAGGAGCTGGTCGCCGACATCTTCATCGGGATGGGCTTCGACGTCGCCGAGGGCCCAGAGGTCGAGACCGAGTGGCACAACTTCGACGCTCTCAACATGGGTCCGGACCACCCCGCCAGAACCATGCACGACACGATCTGGGTGGACCCGCCAGAGCACCGCGTCCTGCTGCGGACGCACACCTCGCCGGTGCAGGTGCGCGCGTTGCTCAGCCGGTCGCTGCCGGTCTACGTCGTGGTTCCGGGCCGTGTTGTCCGCAACGATCCCGTTGACGCGACGCACTCGCCGGTGTTCCACCAGCTCGAGTGCCTCGTCGTCGACGAAGGCATCACGATGGCCCACCTGCGCGGCGTCGTCGAAGCCTTCGCCCGCGCCGTGTTCGGCCCGGGGCTCGGCCTACGGATCCGGCCGTCGTACTTCCCGTTCACCGAGCCGTCGGCCGAGTTCGACTTGCAGTGCTTCGGCTGCCGCGGCGCGGGCTGCCGCATCTGCGCGTTCGAGGGGTGGATCGAGTGGGGCGGCGCCGGCATGGTGCATCCCAACGTGCTGCTCTCCTGCGGCGTCGACCCGGAGCGCTACTCCGGGTTCGCCTTCGGCATGGGCCTGGAACGACTGTTGATGTTCCGGCACGGCATCAACGACCTGCGCCATCTCTTCGACGGAGACATCCGCTTCGGTCGTGCCTTCGGGATGGAGGTGTAGTCGTGCGCGTCCCGTTGTCGTGGCTGCGCGACTACACCGACGTGACCGCGGCGCCGAAGGACATCGCCGCCGGTCTGATCCGCGCGGGCTTGGAGGTCGAGCACGTCGAGGACTCAGGAGCGGACGTGCGCGGCGTCGTCGTCGGGGAGGTGCTCGACACCGCGCGCATCGAGGGCAGCGACAAGTTGTCGCTGGTGCATGTCTCGACCGGGTCCGACCCGCGCGAGATCGTCTGCGGCGCGAGCAACTTCGCGGCCGGCGACCGGGTTCCGGTCGCGCTCCCCGGCGCCGTCTTGCCCGGCGGGTTCGAGATCGGCCGCCGCAAGGTCTTCGGCCACGTCTCCGACGGCATGCTCTGCTCCGCGCGCGAGCTCGGTCTCGGTGAGGATCACAGCGGCATCCTCGTGCTCGACCGCGACGCCGATCTCGGCGCAGACGCGGCCGATGTGCTCGGGCTGCGCGACGTCGTCTTCGACATCGCCGTCACGCCCGACCGTGGGTACGCGTTCTCGGTGCGCGGCATCGCCCGCGAGGTCGCCACCGCTTTCGACGCGGACTTTGCCGACCCCGGTCTGGCGGAGAGCACGCCGCGGGAAAGCCCCGGCTGGCCGGTCGTCGTTTCCGACCCGCTGGGCTGCCCCCGCTACATCGCACTCGCCGCACGCGGGCTGGATCCCGCGGCGCAGAGTCCCGCGTGGCTGCGCTCGCGCCTCGTGCTCACCGGCATGCGCCCGATCTCGCTGGCCGTCGACGTCACCAACTACGTCCTCATGGGACTCGGCCAGCCGCTGCATGCGTTCGATCTCGCGCGGCTCGACACCCGCATCGTCGTACGCCGGGCGGCGTCCGGCGAGCGGCTGCGCACGCTCGACGGGGTTGACCGCGCACTCGACCCGGCGGACTTACTCATCACCGACGACGCGGGGCCGCTGGTGCTCGCGGGCATCTTCGGTGGGCAGCGCGCGGAAGTGACCGCGCAGACGACTGACGTCCTCATCGAGGCCGCGCACTTCGACCCGGTGACGATCGGGCGCAGCGCGCGTCGGCACGGGCTGAGCTCGGAGGCGGCCAAGCGCTTCGAGCGCGGCGTTGATCCGGCGTTGCCGCCCGTCGCCGCTGAGTCCGCCGTCGCGCTCCTCGCGCGGCTCGCTGGCGCTCGCCCCGACCCGACGATCACCGATGTCGACGCGACCACTGCGCGCGAGTCGATCCGCCTCGACCTGGCGCTGCCCGGTCGCGTCGCGGGTGTCGACTACGACGCCGCGACCGTGCGCCGCCGGCTCGTGGACGTCGGCTGCGCGGTCGGTGACGCGAAGAATGCCGCGTCCGCGCTCGTCGTCACGCCACCACCCTGGCGGCCCGATCTGACGGCGCCCATCGACCTCGTCGAGGAGGTCATCCGGCTCGAGGGCTACGACGAGGTGCCGGTGGCGCTGCCACCCGTGCGCGCCCGCGCGCAGCTGACCCGGGCCCAGCGGCTCCGTCGTAGCGTCGGCCGCGCCGCTGCGGCCGCCGGATACGTCGAGGTGACCAGCTATCCGTGGATCGGCGCCGAGCAGCTTGACGCGCTCGGTTTCCCCGCCGACGACGAGCGCCGCCGCGCCGTGCGGCTGGCCAACCCATCGAGTGACGCGCAACCGCTGCTCCGCACGACGCTGCTCCCGAGCGTTCTCGACGTGCTCCGCCGTAACACCCATCGCGGCGCGCGTGACGTCGCGCTCTTCGAGTGCGCGCCGGTCTACCTAACCGGCGCCGGCAAGCCACCGCCCGCGCCCGCCCCGCCCGGTGCGGTCCGGCCGGATCTGGCAACGCTCACCGCGCTCGACGCAGCGCTGCCCGCGCAGCCGCTGCACCTAGGAGCCGTCATCGCCGGTCAGGCCGAACCGGCGGGTTGGTGGGGCTTGGGTCGACCCGCCGCCTGGGCGGACATCGTCGAGCTGGCGCGCGACCTGGTCCGGGCAGCGGGAGCGGCCGACGTCGCGGCCGCGCCCGCCAGCGCGCCGCCGTGGCATCCGGGTCGCTGCGCCGCGATCCACGTCGGCGGTAGCGCCGTCGGCTGGGCGGGCGAGCTCCATCCGCGGGTCGTCACGTCGCTCGAGCTGCCCGCGGGCACGTGTGCGCTCGAGCTCGACCTGGACACGGTGTTCGCCGCGGCGGGCGACGTCACGGTGGCGCCGCTCGTCTCGGCGTACCCGATGGCGACCGTCGACGTCGCGCTCGTCGTGGCGGCCGAGGTGTTGGCTGCCGACGTCGCGACCGCACTGCGTGCCGGAGCCGGCGAGCTGCTCGAGGAGCTTCGGCTCTTCGACGTCTACGTCGGGCCGCCGCTCGCGCCCGGCGAGCGTTCGCTCGCGTACACGCTGCAGTTCCGCGCGCCGGACCGCACGCTGACCGACGCGGAGGTCAACGCCGCCCGCGACGCGGCCATCGCCCGCGCGGTCGCGGAGCTGGGCGCGACCCTGCGCGGCGGGTGACCATGTCGGGATC
>JBHELW010000152.1:0-2385 GCA_046262915.1 Mycobacteriales bacterium
CCGGGCAGCACCGGTCCCGTCGTCGGCGTACCGGTGACGGACAGCGCCCCGGCGTAACCGAGGTAGTTGATGTCGTGGCCCGCGCGGTCGGCATAGGGGCTCGTCGCGCCGTAGCCCGAGATCGCGGCGTAGACGAGGCGCGGGTTCGCGGCGGACAGGGCGTCGTAGCCGACGCCGAGCCGATCGAGGACCCCGGGGCGGAACGACTCGACGAGCACGTCCGCCGTATGGGCAAGGTCGAGGAGAAGCGCGCGACCGTCGGCGGTGCGCAGGTTGCACGTCACCGAACGCTTGCCGCGGTTGAGCGCGAGATGCAACGCGCTCTCGCCCGCGACGAACGGCGGCATCCAGCGGATGTAGTCGCCCTTGCCGGGTTCCTCGACCTTGATGACGTCGGCCCCGAGGTCGGCGAGGACCATGGTGCAGTAGCCGCCGGGCAGCAGCCGCGACAGGTCCAGCACCCGCAGGCCGTCAAGCGGCCCGCTCATCGTCCGGTCTCGGCGGCCTCTGGCTCGCGGTTGGCTGACGCGTCCGGCCGGGCGACGACCTCGACCTGGTCGACCGCGCTGCACCATCGGCAGGCGACGTGCTCGACGGTGTCGGCCAGCACTTCGCGTTCCTCGACGGCCTGGTCCCCGGCGAGGTCGACGTGCACGAAGTCGCGCGTCCGCGTCGTGCGGGTTACGTCGAAGCGCGTGAGGTTGCCGCACACGCTGCAGCGCCAGCGCGTCGTCGCGTCGGGTGACGGCACAGGCACGGCTCGGGCTCCTCTCGGCGGAGCCCGAGCCTACGTGCCGGACGCAGTGCAACAGGCCGTAGCTACCGGCCGGCTGCGGCGTCCAGCTGCTCGTCGTACGCCGAGAGTGGCACGAGCGCACGGAAGCGCACCACGTCACGCCACATACGGGACACCGGGTACTCGTCGGAGTAGCCGTAGCCACCGTGCACCTGCAACGCAGTCTCGGCTGCCTGCCATGCGACGGCCGCGGCAACCGGAACGACCGCGGCTAGCTCGACGGGATCGCGCGCGTCGCTGGGCTGCGCGGCCAGCCGCCGCGTCAGCGCCCAGGCCGCGGCGGCATCCGCCGCCACGCCGGCGAACGCGTGCCGCTGCACCTGGAACTTGGCGAGCGGACGGCCGAACACGTGACGCTGGCGCGCGTAGTTGATGCCGACGTCGAGCAGTGCGTCTGCGGCGCCGCAGAACGCCGCGGCGACGCGCACGTCGGGTGTCGTCGACGCGACGTCGAGGTCAAGAATCGCGAGCGCCGCCGCGAGGCCGGCGCGACCGAGCGCGCCCGCGACCTCGACCTGCACCGTCTCCGCGAGCTCCGGGTCGAGGAGCCCCGCGTCGCGGAACGCTCGTGCGATGTCGTCGGGAACGCCTTCCTGGTCCCATGCGGCGACCTGCGGGGTCACCTCGCGCGCGGCGATCTCAGCGGCGAGCGCACCCGCCGCGGACGCGTCCTCCTGGATCACGCCGGAGCGCCGACCAGAGCGGCGACCCGCTCAGGTCGCAGCGGAAGCCCGAGCAGCGTGCGCGCCTCGTCGGGCGTCGCAACACGGCGGCCGGCCGCCGTAACGATGCGTGCCGCCTCCTCGACGAGCGCGCCGTTGCCGGCGGCCTTGACGCCGTTGGGCAGCGTGAAGTTGTCCTCCAGCCCGGTGCGGACGTTGCCGCCGAGCTGCGCCGCCTCGTCGATGAGCATCCACTGGTCGGTCGAGATCCCGATGACCTCCCACGTGCTGTCGGCCGGTGCGCGCTTGGCCATGTGCGCGAGGTTGTCCGGGTGGGCCTGGATGCCGCCGACGACGCCGAGGATGAAGGAGAACTGGATCGGCTGCGTGAGCAGCCCCGCGTCGATCAACGGATAGACGCTCTCGACGTGGCCGACGTCGAAGCACTCGCACTCCGGCTTCACGCCGGCGTCGCGCATCCGCTCGAGCAGGAACGTGATGTCCGCGAACGAGTTCTCGAAGACGAACTCGAAGACCCACGCCTTTCGCTTGCTTGACCACTTCGCATAGTTCATCGAGCCCATGTTGAGCGCACCGAGCTCCGGCTTCAGCTCGACGATGTGGCCGACGCGCTCCGCCATCGGGATGCCGATCGTGCCCGTCGAGTAGTTGATGACGATGTCTGGGACCTCGGCGAGGATCGCTGCGGTGATGTCGCGGTAGTTCTCGACCGCGACGCTCGGCGTGCCGTCGGGCTTCCGCGCGTGGATGTGCACGACGGACGCGCCGGCGTCGAAGGCACGGCGCGCCTCTCCGGCGTATTCCTCGGGCGTGTAGGGGATCGCCGGGTGCTGCGCCTTGTTGGCGACCGCGCCCGAGATCGCGTCGGTGATGATGCACGGGTCGTCGACGGACACCTTGACCCCC
>JBHELW010000153.1:0-6100 GCA_046262915.1 Mycobacteriales bacterium
CGCGCAAGAGGTCTTCGTGGCCCAGGGCTACCACGCGACCGCGATGGACGACATCGCACAGCGGGCCGGCATCACGAAGCCCGTGCTCTACCAGCACTTCCCCGGCAAGCTTGACCTCTACGTCGCGCTGCTCGACCAACATGTCGAACAGCTCGTGCGCGACGTGCGCACCGCGCTGGAGTCCACAACCGACAACCGCGAACGCGTCCACGCGAGCATCACGGCGTACTTCGACTTCGTCGGTGACGACGGTGCCTACCGGTTGGTCTTCGAGTCGGACCTGCGCAACGAGCCGGCGGTGCGTGACCGTGTCGAGCGCGCGCTCCAGGCATGCGCCGACGCGATCGCGCAGACGATTGCGGCCGACACGGGCCTCGCGACGACGGAGGCGCAGCTGCTGTCCGTTGCGCTGGCCGGCTTGGCGGAGGTGAGCGCCCGCTGGTGGCTTACCTCCGGCGGCACGGTCAGCAAGGACCGCGCGGTCGAACTCCTCGTCGCGCTCGCCTGGCGTGGTCTGTCCCGTGGCCCGAGCAGCAGCACCGCGTCGATCCGTTAGCGTTGCCGCGGGAGGTCGACGTGGAGGTCAAGATCGGCGTGCAGTTCGCGGCGCGCGAGCTCGAAGTGGAGACCAGCGACAGTGCAGCCGACGTCGAGAAAGCCGTGACCGACGCCGTGAGCGCGGGCGGCGTGTTGACCCTGCACGACGAGCGCGGGCGACGCGTCATCGTGCCCGTCGACAAGCTCGCTTACGTCGACATTGCCCCCGCCGAGCAGCGAACGGTCGGTTTCAGCCGGATGTAGCCAGCGGCCGCGCGTTCAGCGGCGGCGGTTGCGGGGCACATCGGTGATGAGCGGAAGACACCCGCGCCCACTTCGCTGGAAAGGCCGTCGAATGTTCATCGTGTGGCTCATTCTCGCCGGGCTCGTCGTCGGAGCACTCGCGCGACTGCTCATGCCCGGCCCCGACCCGATGAGCATCCCGATGACGATCGTCATCGGGATCGTCGGGTCGCTCATTGCGGGCTTTCTCGCGCGCGCGATCTTCGGCAGTGACGGCGCTGGCCTGATCTTTGCGGTGGTCGTGACGATGGGGTTGGTGTGGGTCGTGCGTCGAACGCGCGGCCGCGCCGCCGTATAAGCGCGTCCTACGTGTAGTCGCGGTGGTACGTGATTGCGCCCTCCCGGTCGACGACGATGATCGAGCACCGGCGTAGGTTGCTCGCCCGTCGCGCCGGCTGGTCGTAGGCGAAGACCCACTCGATCGCGACGGCATCGCCGCCGTCGATGACCCGCGTCTCGGTGATCTCCATGTTGGGCCGCGCGGTCACGAAGTCGCTGAGGTAGCCGCTGATCCCCTCGCGGCCTTCGTGCGGCGGGTTGAACGCTTCGAGGTAGACACCGTTATCGGCGTAGGCGTGCCAGAGCGCCTCGGTGTCGGCCGTGATCCAGGCCTCGCGGACCTTCTTCCACGCGTCGTACGCGCGACCCATCGATCCTCCGTGGCCTGTCGGCGGCGCAGGTGCGGATGTTAGTGGGTTACGACGAGAGGCCGAGCGCGCTCATCCGCTCCGCGTGGCGGTCGGTCAACCGTCCGAACATGCGCACCACCTCGGCGAGGTCGTCGGTGCCGCCGAGCAACCGGGCGAGCGCGGGTCGATGCGCCGCGACGCGCTGGCCTTGCGTCAGCGCCTCGCCGACCAGCCGGCGGGCCCACAGCGCGAGCCGACCGGCGAGCGCCGGCTCGGTCTCTATCGCGGCGCGGACGCGTTCGACGGCGAACGTCGCGTGCCCGGTGTCGGCCAGCACGTCGAGGACGAGACGCTTGGTCTTCGCGTCGAGGTGGCGCGCGACCTCGCGGTAGAAGTCCGCGGCGATGCCGTCCCCGACGTAGGCCTTGACCAGACCCTCCAGCCAGTTGCTCGGCGTCGTCATCTCGTGGAACGCGTCGAGCGGTTCGACGAACGGCGCCATCGCGTCGGCCGGTTTGACCCCGAGCGAGTCCAGATGCGCGACCAACCGCTCGTAGTGGCCGAACTCGGCGACCGCCATGCGCGCGAGCTCGGTGGTGTCGTCGACGTTCGGGGCCAGCCGCGAGTCGATGGCCAAGCGCTCGAACGCGGTCAGCTCGCCGTAAGCGAGCGCGCCGAGCAAGTCGACTACCGCCTCGCGATCCGGCAATGCTTCCTTTCCCGGACGGGGCCCCAACCCCGTCCTCCTCCGCGAAGTGGGGCCCCAACCCCACCGCGGCCGTCGAGTGCTCGCGAGGTTAGTCGGTACACTGGCTCGCGAGAGGGCCGGTACGTCGTACCGGCGCGGCGGCCAACGGCAACGGTCGCCATTTGTCGAAGGGCCGTTGTTCCGCTGAGCACTTTCGCTGATCTCGGGGTTGCCCCGAGCCTGCTCGACGCGCTGTCCGCGATGGGCATCACCGAGCCGTTTCCCGTCCAGTCGCTGACGATTCCGATCGGCCTCGCCGGCCAGGACGTCATCGGGCAAGCACGCACCGGCACGGGCAAGACGCTGGCGTTCGGGCTGCCGCTGCTGCAACGGCTCGACAGTCAGGCCGACGGGATCCAGGCGCTGGTCGTCGTCCCGACGCGCGAGCTGTGCGTCCAGGTCACCGGCGACCTCGAGCGCGCGGGCAAGCCGCAAGGCGCGCGCGTCACCGCCGTCTACGGCGGGCGCTCCTACGAGCCACAGGTCGAGTCGCTGCGCAAGGGCGTCGACGTCGTCGTCGGTACGCCGGGACGCCTGCTCGACCTCGCCCGGCAGGGCGCGTTGCGCCTCGGCACGGTGCGCACTTTGGTCCTCGACGAGGCGGACGAGATGCTCGATCTGGGCTTCCTGCCCGACGTAGAACGCATCGTCAGCGAGCTGCCGGCGGAGCGACACACAATGCTCTTCAGCGCGACGATGCCGGGCCCGGTCATCACGCTTGCGCGGCGCTTCATGCGCCAGCCGGTCCATCTGCGGGCCGAGGAACCGGACGAGGGGCAGACCGTCCCGACCACGGCACAGCACGTCTTCCGCGCGCACGCGATGGACAAGATCGAGATGGTCGCGCGCATCCTGCAGGCCGAGGACCGCGGCCTGACGATCCTCTTCTGCCGGACCAAGCGGACCTGCGACCGCGTCGGCGAGGACCTCGCGTCGCGCGGGTTCGCGGCGGCCCCGGTGCATGGTGACCTCGCGCAGGGGCTCCGGGAGCGCGCGCTGCGGGCGTTTCGCGCGGGCAAGATCGACGTCCTGGTCGCGACGGACGTCGCGGCGCGCGGCATCGACGTCGCGGGCGTGACCCACGTCATCAACTACCAGTGTCCCGAGGACGAGAAGGTCTACCTGCACCGCATCGGGCGGACCGGCCGCGCCGGGGGCTCCGGCGTTGCGGTCACGCTGGTCGACTGGGACGACCTGGACCGCTGGTCGATGATCAACACCGCGCTCGCGCTGCCGTTCGCCGAGCCGCCGGAGACCTACTCCACGTCTGCGCATCTCTACGAGGCCCTCGACATCCCCCGCGGCGCGGCGGGGCGGCTCCCGCGCAGCGAGCGCACCCGCGCGGGGCTCGAAGCCGAGACGGTGGAGGACATCGGGACCACGGGCGCGCGGCAGGCACGCACCCGGCCCAGCGGGCGCGACAACAAGCAACCCGCTTCGCCACCGGCACGCCAACGCCGCGAGGCACCGACGGGCGGCGACCGCCGTGAGGCACCCGCCGCAGCCGCGGGAGGGGCCGCCGGGCGGTCGCGACCGCGCCGCCGCACCCGCCGCGGCGGCAGCCAGGCGGCGGGCGAGCAGACCGGCTGATCTCAAGCCCGGCACGACCTCGGCCGACGACTTACCCAGGCACGGGACGGCGGAGGTAGGGAAATGACGCTGCAGCGGGTCGCGGGCAACCGCACGGGCGAGGACATCGACGACCTGCGGCAGTGGCTGGTCGCGCTCGAGGGCTGTCCACGCATCACCCAGACGGCGATCGCCATGTGTGACAACCCCGTGCACGAAGACGACCGGCCGACGTGGTTCTACGTCGAGGGCGACCCCGACTCGGGCATCGCGCGCCGCCGGTGCCTCGGCTGCGCACAGGTCCGCCACGTGCTCGACTCGGAAGACAACTGGACGCATCCGCCGATGCGCATGTGCGACAACTGCGGACAATCGATGTTCGAGCTCGCCGCGGGCTTCCACGTCGAAACGGGGCTCGTCGACTGGATGGCGCTCGGACTGCGTTGCGTCGGCTGCGGTGTGCTCGCCGGCCTCACCGACATGTCCGTGCCGGACCTGCCCGTGGCTGAGGTCGTCGCCCGGATCTAACGCGCGCGGCCGCACCGCATAGCGGCGCTTCCCGCCGGGCAGGAACGCAGGAGCCGGCCGGGCGCTCGGCGAACCCCGCTTCCCCCGGGCCCAGATCCGGCGGAGGAGCCTCGATGCGCGCACGCCTGGTCACTCTCGCCACTGCCGCTCTGCTCGCCGTACCGGCGACCGGTGCGCTCCCCCAAGCCACACCAGCGGCACTCGGCTGCGCACCCGGCACGCAGCTGCGCAACGACTGGACGACGCTGGGTCGCGACCGCTGCGTCCCACTAGGCGACCTCGATGCCGGCCGTGACCTGATGGCGCGCGCGGCGCTCGAGGCGGGCTACAGCGGCGACAGCGAGACCCACCTCGAAGCCGTCGCGGGCTACCAAGCGATGCTCGCCCGCGCCGAAGCTGACCGCGCGCAGTCGGGGCGCGCCGACTTCCGAACGTCGGCCGGCCAGGTCGTGCGCGGCAGCGGCCACGCCTGGCGGCAGCTCGGCCCGACGCCGACGCACGCCACCGACCCGAAGTACTCACCGAGCGTGCTGGGCTGGGACCGCCTCGCGGGTCGCGTGACGACGCTCGCCGTCGACCCACGCGACCGCTCGGGCAACACCGTCTATCTCGGCGCGGCCGCCGGCGGCGTCTGGAAGACGACCAACGGTGGCAAGACCTGGCAGCACCTGTCGGCGACTTTCGCGACGGAGTCCATCGGCTCGATTGCGGTCGAGGCGAACAGCGGCTACGTCTACGTCGGCACCGGTGAGGGCAACACCAACGGCGACGCCTACTTCGGCACGGGGCTCTACCGCTCGACCAACGGCGGTCGCACGTGGACCCGCCGTCCCGGTCTGCCGCGCAACGCGGTCATCCCGCACGTCGAGGTGCGCAACAACTTCGTCTACGTCGCAACCAGCCGCGGTCTTTACCGCTCGGCCAACAAGGGCGACTCGTTCCACTCCGCACCGCTGCCCACCGGCGGCAGCGCGCCGAACCGGCAGTCGCTCGGCAACTTCGTCAGCGATGTGCGCATCCGGCCGAGCGACGTCAAAGAGGTCACCGCCGCGGTCGGCTGGCGCTCGGGCGGCATCTCCGGTGCCGGCCTGTACCGCTCGCTGGACGCGGGCGTGACCTGGACGCGACTGCCGGCGATCGGTCTCGGCGTAAACCCGGTCGACGGCCAGTCCGCCGACCCCATCGGGCGGGTGTCACTGGCCTACGCGGCAGCCGAGCAGGGCCCGATCCTCTGGGCAGTCGTGCAAGACCCCGGCAAGCTCAACAACGAGAACAACCCGATCGCGTTCACCGGACCGCGCCAGCTGCCGCCGAGCAACCTCAACGGCATCTACCGCTCGGGCGACGACGGGCTGACGTGGATCCTCAAGGGCGGCTACCACCAGTTCGAGAACCCCGCGACCGCACCTGGCTCCTCGCTGAACATCCTCGGCACGTCGCTCTACGGCCCCGGCATCCAGGCTTGGTACAACCAGTACGTCGCGGTCGACCCGACCAACGTCGACCGTGTCGTCGTCGGCCTCGAGGAGATCTACGAGACCGTCGCGGGCGCGAACACGCCGGTCGGCGAGGCGGAGTGGCGCGTCGTCGGGCGCTACTGGAACAACTGCGGCGGGCTCGTCGCGACCGAGCCCTACGGCTGCCCGCCCGCGCCGATCATCTACAGCGCGAAGACGACGCACCCCGACCAGCACGCTGCGGCGTTCGCGATGCTCGCCAGCGGCGCCAGCCGCATCTACGTCGGCAACGACGGCGGTGCCTACCGCCAGGACATCGACCCGACCAC